>JBMFSZ010000006.1:0-20050 GCA_049967315.1 Desulfomonilaceae bacterium | reverse complement strand
GGAGGTTATCTAACACGATGGATACAACTTTTTGTATGGATGCGCTTCATGAAGCGATAGACCGATATGGGACCCCTGAGATTTTCAACTCAGACCAGGGCAGTCAGTTCACGTCCGCAGAATTCACTAATTGTCTTATTTCCAACGGGATCAAGATCAGTATGGATGGAAAAGGTAGATGGGTTGACAACGTCATTATTGAACGGGCATGGAAAAGTGTCAAATATGAAGAAGTCTATCTTAAGGCTTATGAATCCATGGCTGAAGCCAAAGAAGCTCTCAATGAATATTTCGAGTATTACAATTGCGAGCGACGCCATCAGAGCCTTGACAGAAGAACCCCTTATGAAGTTTACTGGGGTACCCTACCCAAACAGAGGGTAGCAGCATGAACAAGCAGCTTGCACCTAAAGATCGCGTTCAAGTGTCTCAAACCTTCGGACCACTTCTGTTCTTGCCGAATTCATCGATGGCAATAATAATCGGGGCGTTCATGACCTTTCTGATGCTGCTAATCGATTTAATTAGGCGCTGCGCATCTATCTTGTCAGTTTCGACATCTTCTCGTAATCTGTTGTACTCAAAAGTTATTCTAAAATTTGTGATCTCCTCGGAATCAACGGCGCTAGACAAAGCTGACAGGAGCCCATGTGCGACCGATGTGGTTACTGACTGATATGCCGACACGATGGGAATCCTGATCAACCCTGAGCTAGACGCAGAATATCTCGATAGTTGATGCAGCAATCTTTGAAGCAAATTTGGGTTTTTTAAGAGGAGCCTATCTCTGGCCAAAATGGTTTTGGGGTCGTTTTGTTTGCCACAGAGGGCGATGACGAAACTAAGAAACGAAGACTTTCCCATTCCGTATGGTCCAGTGAGGGACCAGGAAGTCTGGGAGTTGTTTTCTAAAGCCTCCACAAATCTATCAAGTATATGAAGTCCCTTTTGGGTGAGCTTATAATTTTGAATGACAGCGTCACTCACTACGTCGCGCTCAATATTTACACTTCTGTTTACGTTAGTATTGGGACATATGAAGTCACTCAGAAACAAAATGACACCGCCACATGCTTTTCAAGAATAGTAATGTTCCAAGACGGCGGTCTCTAAAACAACCGGGTCCAGTTCAAACTGCAATTGTAAAGTTCCATACGAGTCAATGACTGAAACACCGTCAAACAAATTTGCTGCACGTTCAAGTTTCCATGCCAGATCATTTTCAGACATCTTGAATACCTGCCCAGGACTGTTGATATCATAGGCAAGTTTTCTAGTAGAAATGGTCCTGGAATTGGGCGAACTAATATGAGAATAATTTAAACAGCACGACAGCAGGATGAGGTCTGGAAGGCCCTTTTTGAGCGATCGGTCGAATTGGTACTCTTCATTTTCGGCATCGTAGGAAATTAATGCCAATTGAGTGAAAGGGCACTCTATCTCTTCACTATTTATCGATCGACTCGCTGTATACATACGGAGAAAGCATGAAGTGTCACTATTTATTGAAGATGCCGCATATCTTTTCAGTTCAGGCATCTCCGCAGTTTTTGCTTTTAGTGTTTTGTTCAGGCTTTTGGAATCAAACGGCCCATAATAATCCAGGTTCATCAACAAACTCCATGATATAGCCCTGACGTTAGAAACAAACAATTTCCAGTGTAAAAGCCAAAGGCTAGCAGGGTCCTCCAGATATGGATCCCACCCATCATCAGAAAGCAATTTCTCGCCGAATGGTGTAGGCTTCATTGGTCCAGTAAGTCGTTTTGGCCATTCGCTAAGGGTAGATTCGACAAGCCCGAATGCGCACACCCAAAATCTTATGGCTCGAACCATGTTGGCGCCTACCCCAAGTATCTCGATGGCTCTCTCGCCTTCAAAGATCAAATTGTCTTGTAATACGGCGTCATATCCCTTTTTTAGCCAGCCGTAGCGTGGCGGAAAAGTCTCGTGCCTTGCGACGTAAGGATGAAAATATGGAGCAGAGACACCATTGTTAGACATAATACTTTTACCTTTTGATAAGAACAAAAGACGCCCTGCCGGCCTTTACAAGCACTACCATGCAAACCCCACAGGATTTTGAGCTGGTCGGTATTTTCTGATTGTGAAAATAACTACAACTACCTGTTAATTTAGTCAACATTTTTTGGGGTCTCAATGACAGACCAATCATTATTATTTTCTCCGCAATTCTCTCCTGATTGAAGCTCGCCGCATCTTGTTCAGGGAATTGGCGCTCGCTCCATTTTCAGAAGAGAAAACAGTTAACTGGAGAATATGGTTCTCAAATTCCAGACCTAAGCCTGTGAGTTTATCTGATTCCAGTCGCAGATCATTGCCGAGGGATACAGATTTCCGAACCTCTACCAGGGATGATCGGGCTGATTCGAGAATATTGGCTGCCCGGGCCCGCAGGGACTGGTGGTTGTTCCTCGTGTTCAGATAGACAGATTCAAGGGCGTCCATGACATAGCTGTTCACAATCTTCGCATGATTTTCCCTGAACGCTGAGAACCTGTACAGGATTTCAATGCCGGCTATCTTGCCGTCTATAAAAACAATCATGCCGGTCTGGTTGGTCACGGGTCGAAACGATGACTGATATGCTGCGGCCGCTTCCCTGTAGGATTCGTAGAGGTCCGCCATTGCCATGGTAGGGGAGGGCTCTGACGCCATTCTCCTATATTTGTCCTCGATTTCATCCCAGACTACGCTCTGATTCGACCTGAAATTCCCGTTTTGACGGAGGTTCAGATTGACTGTTTCAGATTTCCTTTTTCTGAGATAGGCGCTCATGGATCTGGACTGGCTGGAGAATCTTTCGGACCGGTAGGACCATCTACCCTGTTCAACGCAGGAGACGGGAATGGCTGTTTCGGATTTTGGAGCAAGCAGGATAGTGGTGTTCAGGACTCTGTTCTGTTTGGCTCCTACTAGCTCTTCGCCGTCGAGCAGCAGGATTTTGTGGTTGGATTTGTTGATTACTTTGAGTTCAGGGACAGAACCGCTCTCGGTAATTTCTGTAATGCTCATAGCCTCGCTTGCCAGCGCATTGTCCAGTGTGAGGAAGTCAACCGGCGCTTCAGAATCTGAAATCAGGCAATACAGCGTCATATTCCGGTGATTCTGTTTGGCTCCAAGCTGTATCTGGGAGAGGAAATCGGTCAATTGGCCAGTCATCGGAGTCTCCTTTAGATTATGTTGACCCCGATTGTGGAGACAACGTGTGCCATCCAGGGACACACGTTATCGAAATTTTATCGGACTTTTAAATTTTCTTTGGATGTTCAATGTATCGCTGGGCGGCGGTTTGATGCTCCAGTATGATTCTTTCGCGCAGTGATTCCGGTTCAATTACCAGCGCTGCTGAGCCAAAGCCCATTATCCATGAGATGATTTCGTAATTGATGGGGACTTCCACAGAGATTTCCACTCCACCATCTGGAAGGTCACGAATCTCCTGAGTGGGATGCCATATACGTTCTCTCACCACATGAGCGGCTCCAGGGGTAAGCCGAAACCTTACCTTTTCAGGTGAGCCTCTCATCACTCGAAAGGCTGACTGGAGATAATCTTCGAGGCTGAAATCTTCAGGCATGACGAAAGATTCATCAAGGACCGTGAAGCTCTTGATACGATCCATCGCAAAGGTGCGGATTGCGTCACGTACGTGACAATGGGCGATCAGATAAAAAACTCCGTTCATCACCCATACCTGATAGGGATCGACCTTTCGGGTGGTCTGGCGTCCGGTTGAAACCGCCTGATAGAGAATCTCGACACTCTTTCTTGAAGCGGTTGCTTCGCTCAGTTCCTTTACAATTTCCTTAACCCTGGAAAAGTCCTTTGTGGGGCCTAGATCAATCTTGATGCCGCCTGAAATGTTCTGGAGGTAATTAAGAGTCTCTGGTGGCAGGGCGGCCTTTACCTTCTGGAACAGTGTTTCGATGCTGTCGCTGAAGATGGTTCCATCGAATACGCTGAGCAGTTCGCGGCTGGTATGCAGGGCCATCAATTCAGTGGCTGTCAACGGAATAGGGAAGCCTTTCCTGAAGTTGTCGAGCAGTTTCCAGTAGGAGTTCTTTCCGTCTTTGTCAGTGTATATGGGGTAGCCCGCTTCCTGTATGGCTTCCAGGTCTCGGTACACGGTGCGTAGTGGGGCTTCCAGTTCTTTGGCTAGATCAGCGCCGCTGATACCGGTTCGGCGACTCTCCATAATCCGTATGATTTTCCACTGACGGGCCATCTGGGTTCCACGCATAGCTGGTTCCTCCGTTTAGGTTGGTTGACAGGTCAGTACATCGTAAGTGTGATAGTCGTTTCGCTGAACCCGAGACGTCCTCGGATACGACTTCTGGAATCATCTTGGCGATTTGCCTTGATTAAAATCGAAAAACCTGGCTGACGATAGAGGTTCATAGCGTTCAGGGTGGCAGGTCAGGACAATCACCTGAAGTTTTTTAGAGTTGTCTTCAAGTACGTCCAGCACACGCCCGATACGAACCGAATCCGTAGCAGTCAGGACATCGTCGAGAACTACAAGTTGCCTTTCCTTTTGGGCTAACACGTTGGCTAGAGCCAGCCGGACGGCAAAATGAAGTTGTTCACGTTCTCCGCCGGAAAGATTTGAAAGGCCGACGTTAAAATCACAAGAATCCGGGGTTATCTGGGACGGTTCAAAGCCTGTCCCAAGGCATATTCTGCCAAGATGAGTCCCGCAAATGAAATTCAATGTCTGGGTAGCCGCATCCTCCACCGGTTTGGATACAGACGCAAGGGCATCCTGGCGAACCGTTTCGATCGTTTCATGCAACAATTTGATCGAATCCATCTCCAATTGCTGGTGGCGAATATCCCGCTCTAGCTGTGAAACATTTTCTTCGGCCTCTGTAAGCGCAGTATATGATCCGCTTTCGCTCAAGTGATTGAGTTTACCGATTGCAATGTTTTCATCTTCCTTGCATTTTTTAAGTTGGCTGTCTATTCGAGTATGATCTGCATTGAGCCGGTCGAGGATTTCCTGGGGGTCATCCGGAAATTCCTTGAAGCGTTCTTCTGCTTTTTGCAGCTTGCCTTTGGCTGCATCCCATTTTATAGCTATTTCACGGAGCTCCTCCCTGCGTTGCTCCGGCGTTCTGTTGTCCTCCTGTAGATTCTTCAGTCTGCCCTCAATTTGCCTAATTGTGGTTTCGGCCGCTTCGACCCTCGCTTCGTTGATCCCGATCTTTTTATTGAGTTCATCACGATTTTCACGAGCGGTGTCCAGTTTTGCGGAAGCTCCAGCCTTTTGCGTTTGAACCGATTGAGACACTTTTTCAGCCTCGAGTTTGAGATTTTTCCAATCGGGTTGATCGGTCCGCCATTCAGGATGGAGTTCCAATATTTCCTGAAGTTGTTGGTCCAGCGTTTTCTTTCTTTCCTCAAGCTCTGCAATCTTTTCTTTGCCTAACAAGACTTCAACTGTTCGCTTTTCAGCATCTATAGACTGATCTATTTCTCGCGCCCGTTCCCGAAGCTCTTCAAGTTCGGCAAGGTTGCAGGATCCGTATGGTTCAGTCAGACTAAGTATAGTTTTTTCCGTTTCCTCAAGTTTACGCCGTAGATCTTCAATAGAACCGGTAGGCCCCCATGCCCTTATTGTGGCTACATCAGGAATTCTAAGACTGACCCGAGGCGATCCCTTCAAAACATTTGTAGATCCAGGGTCCATCCTGAACGACCCAGGTGTGTCGCCTTCTGTCACTTCCATGGTGAAACCAGTTTCGGCAAGAATCTCAATATTCATTAAAGACGCTTCAATCTTGAGATTAACACTTTCGCGATCAGTGAAAGCCCTGGAAATGACCTTGAACGTTTTGTCATCTGGCGCCTTAACGGTGTCTCTCAGGGATTTCAGCTCTAGAAGTTTTTTGTTGGAAACGGAAATTTTGGACAACTTTTCAGTCAGATCATAAAATTTTGAGGAGATATCCGAAAAAGAGCGGGCAGCGTCGGCTTCAGCCATCCTCTTATTAACATGCGCTTCAATCTGTTTGATCTTTTCCAATTCTTGTTGACATGAATCAAATTCCTGTTCGGCAATTTTAAAATTATCTTTGTCTGCTTTTATCAGCTCGTTCAGTGACTCAAGCTGATTCCGTTCCCTAATTAGGGCTGCCTCCTCCTTTGCTATGCCTTTGATAACGGCGTTCAGCTCAGAGTGCATTTGCATTTGGATCTTGACATCCTTTTCACAGGAATTTTTGTCATGTTTAAGATCATTGTATTTTTTCACGTCGTTTTGTGTTGAAGTCAAAGAAGTTTTTATTTTGTCCAGTTCCTGCTGCATTTTGAGGCTTTCTGACCTGAAATATTCTACTTCCTCCGATGCCTTCTGGAAGGATTGGTAGCTTTCTTTGGCGGTAATTAATTGAATTTCTGCGGCTCTGAATTTCTCCTGCAGGTGAACAATTCGCGGAGCGTTTTTCCCCTTTTTCGTTTTCCCTCCACTGGTATAGTATTGTTCATAAAGCTGCTGAATTGTTTGTTCCACGCCGGATAATTGACCCGCTGCCAGTTGGGCGTTCAAAACGCCTCTAATATCGTCGCGCACGTCGTTGGATAAGGACTCGATGGCGAGGCCGCCCTGTGGAACCCATAGCGCCTGGGCCCAGCCCCAATGCTCCGGTTTTGACAATCCTTTGAGGGGCGGATTGATAGTCAGCAATTCCTTAAGCCTATCATCAGCGCTGCGCCCATCGGCGACTGACTCGTATTTGCCATTTTCATATTTTTCGAGGAAAGAGCTGGGTTTTTGTATGAAGTTCTTTGTAATTCGATAGAATTGGCCATTCTGACTGAATTCAACAGTGACCTCTGGCGTAAGCCCACGTCCCCACGGTTGTATACCGATGATGTCCCCTCCAGTCACATTATGTCTATCCATCAGGCATCTACGAAACGCTTCGAAAAGAGACGACTTTCCTGAGCCGTTTGGGGCGTAAACGACATTTAGTTCGTCTGTAAACTCCCCAATTTTCAAGCGTCCCAAGATGTTTCGCCAATTCGACACGGCGATTGACTTGACTATCATTTCGATGCCCCCTGAACGATACTGTAAAGTCTGGCTAAGGCTAACTGGGTGATCCCAGGATCGTTTTCAGAATTCTGGAGCAAACGCAGCGCCGCCTCCCGAATGATGCCTGGTCCAAGGTCATCTATCCAGGAACGATCGGTTGGCGAGGCCCTCAAGTTGGAAGTGTCCAGGCTGTTCCACAAGAATCGGGTATTGAGGATTTCTTCAAGGTGATCAAGCTCAGGTTGTTCTTCCATGTTCAAGATACCGGCAAGCTTTAATTGTATTAAGGTGGCCCGAGGATCTTTGATGGACTCAATTTTGTCCTTAACCCTGGATAGATCGCCAGAGCTGATCAGTTCTTCGGAAAACGTAAGCCATTCCAGCCCACCAGTCCGGACAGGCTTGATTTCTGGCGCTTTCTCATGTGATTCAATCTCAACAACGAGAACATTGCCACTGTCACGCTCGCCGAACTTTGTCGTTTCATGTGTGCCGGAATAGGTCATTCGTACCTGGCCGTCGGCTCCTTTGTATTCAGCGTAAGAATGCCAGTGCCCCAGAGCTAAATAATCAAGACCCGCGCGCTCAGGTGTATCCCTCGGGATTGGATAGTCAGGCTCGTCCTGACGAGCACCTTCAACAGTGCCGTGCGCCAAACCAATGCGAATTCGGCTTTCAGTTTCTTTTGCAATCCAGGACGTGGGGTTGGAAGTGGATCGCTTTGCCTTGAGAGGGCAAGGATATATCACCGCGTCCAATATGGGGATTGGAGCCGCTTCACGAATCACTCTAACATTGGGCGAAGAATTCCATGATGGGTGCTCCCAGACCGATCCTGGGACCAGGGGGTCGTGGTTACCAGGAATGATCAGAACCGGTTTGGAAAACGATCGAAAGATGTCCGCTGTCTTTTGTACAAGGCTTCTGTCAACGCCGTTGTCTTCGAAAATGTCTCCAGCAACCAATATGAAATCAACGTTCTCCGATTTGGCTACTTCGATAACGCGAGCGCCAGCGGCTAGACGCTCTTCGCGAACCCTCTTTCCGCAATCGCCTACAGAATCCGCTTTCATCCCTATTTGCCAGTCGGCAGTGTGAAGAAATTTCATCAAGCTCTCCTTCAGGTTTTTAGCCTGTTGCTGGACACCAGAGAAGTTTCCCTCCCGGTCTACCGTGGGATTTCTGTCCAACCAATCCAATCTCTTCAATTGGCATGGGCGGGTTACGCGAATATATGTGAAAGATCCCCGTCCATATTAGACAATCGACCTACCGATGTCACAATTGCGGCGGTGAATGGGAAAGGCCGGGATATGTCAGTGAGTTGATTACAAGGGAAAGTACAGGGAAAATAGCGGTGACAATAACTTTCATGTTACACCCATATATTGTTGGTTATGAGGGCTTTCTTATTGTCTGAACCGTTGCGAGGTAACCACTAATATCACGAAATGACGTCGCATGGTATAATTTTTCTTATTATCAGAATGTGCCGGGGAACCGCCCTTCTAACAGCGTAAATAGCCGCGTGAATTTTATATGGGGTATGCGCCGTCCCGGGACACTGATAAAGCAAGTTCAAAAAAAGTTCTATGAATCAGTTATGTGTGTCCCCATTTGACGCACGTTTTCACCATCATTTCAAACCATGACGGAAAAATCTTCGGGTCAAGGGCAGGGAGGAAACAGATGAGCGGTGGACCTGACTGGAACTGGATCGGCTATATGAACAGTTTTGGTGATGAGCGTGACAATGGTAGTGGAGGGGGATGTGGTTGTCTATTAACGCTTCTAATAATAATTGTTTCAGCTATCCTGTTAGGAATATTGGGTAAATGATACGATTTTTAGTCGGTTGTACGCCTGAACAAGGTTGTTTTCAAAAAGTCATCCGTAGCCTCAAAGACGGGCTCTGTTCCATTTTGTCTACGCATCAGGGGGATCACCTTAGTCCTGATACCCATCCCGCGAGCATCGACATAGCCATAATCCTTCAGGACTTCAACTATTAGCGGATTCCTTGGGGATCTCTGGCCAGCTATCATTTTTTCTACTGCCATGGAGTTCTGGAGCGCTCCGGGCCGGGATTTTCTCCATTAGCTATGATTTGTTCAAGTTTGGATTTTAACATCCAGGCCTCGGGTGGATAAAATATGGCATAAAACGACGTGACAAGGCAAATTAATCAGTTAAACGAAATACTTGTCAATCTCCCTTATCTGAGATCCCGGTTACGATACTGGAAAACTTACTGCTGTTTGATATATATAATCACGTGACAAAGGGTATAATTTCTTGCCCATCAAGTTTTCAAGCTTGCTCAAAGAAAGGGAACATCATGGGAGAAGAATCCAGATTAGGCTATCGCGTGGTTGGGACAATAAAGGGAGTCAAAGGATTGTGCTCTGCTGGACACCACCAGGGGGATCAGATAGAACTCAGCGGTCACAACACGGGTGGGTTGTGTGGCTTCCTGTATCACCAGGCGTTTCCTTACATTATCATGCTCCAGTTTGGAGGCGGATTCCCGGCTGAATGGGGTGATCAGGACGTGGTTGAACTGGACTGCATAGACAAATCGAATCAGGTAACCATTGAGCTGAAGCGTATCCGGGATTAATCGACTCTCACTCTAACTGGATCTTTAAAAGAGACCCGATCGATACTTCCATAGGGAATTTGTCAAAAGAGGGTTTCGATATTACTTGATCAGGCAAAAACTATTGCTGATCCCCATACATATGTCCCCATTTGACGCATGTCTTTGTCATCATCCGGGAAAGCCTTGAAAAGAGGCGTTCCGCATGAAAGGTGGCAAACAAAATGGGTATCTTCTGACCGATAGTAATCATTTGGACGATAATTGGGATCGTCCTCAACTGGGGATACGGTTATGGTCGGTGCGACGACTCTTATGATAATGGCTACGGGGATGCTATGAGGACGGTTATGACGATGGCTATCGCAATAGTGAGGACACTGATGGCCATGACAGGGATGATTGCTAACTTGAAATTCGAGTGTCTATCTACCGATTTAGCTGTTTGTGGGGCATCTAATGAGAATTGTTGACAACGATATCCTGTTTGCCGCTACGGATTTATGCAATTTCCTGGAATGCGAGCATCTGTCCGCTCTGGACAAAATTGATCTGACTACGCCGCTGGTTCGAACCGCTGACAATGAAGATGCGCTTATGTTCCAGTCCCGAGGGATTGAACATGAGCGTGACTATCTCAAGAAAATGGCCGATTCGGGTGTGGATATCGTCGACCTTTCGTTAGTTAAGGGCACACCGCAAGAAAAGGCCCTTGTCACTATTGAAGCCATGAAGAGTGGCGCAAGCTTGATTTATCAGGGGACGCTCTTAAAGGAAAACCTCTGTGGTTGTCCGGATTTTCTTCGTAGAGTTGACCGGCCCTCAAAACTCGGTAAGCACAGCTATGAAGTTCTGGACACAAAGCTGGCTAGAGGACCGAAGGCTTATTTCGTCATACAACTTTGCTTTTATTCGGATATTCTAACGGATTTACAGGGCGTTGCCCCCTCGATGACTCATATCGCTCTTGGGGATGGATCTGAACTCAACCTGAGGTTCGATCAGTTCAGCCAGTATTACCGGACCCTTAAGAGCCGATTTCTGGAACGGATGTCTCTTGACGAGGCTCAAACTTACCCCGAAGAAAATGAACATTGCAGTATGTGTCACTGGAGAGGCCTGTGTGAGGAACAGTGGCTCAAGGACGACCATCTGAATCAGGTCGCAAATATCACAAAACTGCAGATCAGGAAATTGAAAGACGCGGGCATAAAGACTTTGGCGCAACTAGCTCAACATGACGAGTCGATTTCAGTCCCGAAACTGGCCCAGGAGACTTTAGTCAAACTGCGGCGTCAGGCCTCGCTTCAACTTGAAAAACGACTGACAGGAGCGAACAGGGTAGAAATGTTGCCAGTTGATCCAGGGAGGTTACGGGGGCTTTGTCGGTTACCCAAACCAGATCCGGGAGATCTATTCTTTGACATGGAAGGCGACCCAATGGAATCCGATGGCCTCGAATATCTTTTCGGCGTCTATTACCGGGATGGCGCCGAACCGAAATTCGTGAAGTTCTGGGCTCATAACCGGGATGAGGAAAAAACGGCTTTTGAATCGTTTATGGATTTTGTTGCCCAAAGGCTCAAAGAATATCCATCCGCTCATATTTACCACTACGCGAGTTATGAGGAAACAGCTCTCAAACGGCTGATGTGCCGGCATGGAGTCAGGGAAGCCGCAGTTGATGACCTGTTGCGGCAGCGTAAACTGGTGGACCTGTACAAGGTTGTCAGGGAAAGTATTCAAGTCTCGGAGCCGAAGTATTCTATCAAGAATCTGGAGACGTTCTATGCTGAAAAGCGGGAGGCTGAGGTAAAAAATGCGATATCGAGCCTCGTCTTTTATGAAAAGTGGCTGGAAACACACGACAGGAAACTTCTGGATGATGTAGAAGAGTACAACCATGAGGATTGCCGTTCCACTTACCAGTTGAGAGAATGGCTGCTCGGTTTTCGACCACCGGATTTGCCCTGGATGGGCCAATCAAATGGGTCCGCTCCTGCAAAAAAAACCCGCTCAAAATCCAACACCCAGATGGAACTCGAGCTAAAGCTCGAAACCTATCGGCGCCATTTACTCGAGGGGAAGAACAGTAACTTACCCAACAAAACGATTCACGAACTCGTCTTCTATCTGCTCGATTTTTTTAGACGGTCAGAAAAACCGCAGTGGTGGGCCATATTCTCAAGGATGGAGATGACGGAAGAAGATTTGATCGATGATCCGGAATGCATTGGCGCCATGAGATTAGCGCGGGGACGGAAATCGATTAAGCCGGCGGCAGGGGGGGTCGTTTACGAATATCCGGAACAGGAGTTCAAGCTTGGTGATGGCGATAGCTGTGTTCATACAGGCAATTTCAGGGAAGAATACAAAATAATCGCTATTGACGAAAATGAACGGCTCGCTCAGGTAGAATTCAAATCAGGCGGAGCGCCGCCCGAGAAAATGTCCGTGTCCACCGGGACTCCAATTAATACCAGGTCACTGACCAAGGCCGTATTCAAATTTGCTGACAGCGTAATCAGTGGCGACAGACGTTACGCTGCTCTTGAGGCGATACTTGAAAGAGCCGCGCCTCTGATCGGAAGTCGCCGCTCCGGCGAACCAATAGTCGATCCCGAAAAGCCCGAACTTGCCGATATTATTGAGGCTGTGGCCGGGCTGCGTGAAAGTTACCTGTTCATACAAGGTCCTCCAGGAGCCGGGAAAACTTACACTGGTTCACGTATAATCGTGGATCTGCTTCGCAGGGGTTACAGGGTAGGGGTATCTTCCAATAGCCACAAGGCCATAAACAATCTGCTGAAACATGTGGAATCCCGTGCTGAAGAAATTGGGCTGGTCTTTCATGGCATGAAAAAATCGACAGACAACCGTAACACATGGTTGAAAGGAAGATTTATAGAAGATGTAACGAGCAACCGGGACATATATGATTCTAAGGCCAATCTCGTTGCGGGGACCGCATGGTTATTCGCGGGTATGGATCAGACTCTGGATTTTCTGTTTGTCGATGAGGCCGGTCAGGTTTCTTTGGCGAATCTTGTCGCAATGGGAATTTCAGCTAAAAATATTGTTCTTCTTGGAGATCAGATGCAGCTTGGGCAGCCGATCCAGGGAGTTCATCCTGGAAGGTCCGGTGAATCGACGCTCGAATATCTACTGGATGGCGCGGCCACTATCAGCTCGGATAAAGGCGTCTTCCTTGACACGACTTGGCGTATGTGCCCGGATGTTTGCAGGTTTATTTCGGACGCTGTATATGATTCACGGCTTAAGCCTGAACCGGACAATGGCCATCAGCGTCTCATTCTGAACTCAGGAGCCCACGTCAGTCTCAAACCGGCTGGGGTCAGCTTTGTATCAATAAACCATGACGGCTGTTCACAGAAGAGTCAGGAAGAGGCTGATTTAATCAATCAGATCATAGCAAGCCTGGTTCAGCAATCATTTCGGGATCGCCATGGGAAGGAGCAGCCCATGACGCTAGAAAACATCATGATCGTAGCGCCATACAACATGCAGGTAAATCTCCTGAAACGCGTTTTACCGAAAGGCGCGCGGGTAGGCACGGTGGACAAGTTTCAAGGGCAGGAATCCGAAGTGGTGATAGTGTCCATGACCAGTTCGAGCGGCGAATATCTGCCGCGGCGGATTGAATTCCTTTATAGCAAGAATCGCCTGAATGTAGCTATTTCCCGTGCCAGAATACTGGCGATCCTTGTAGTGAATCCATTGTTACTGTCTATAAAATGTAACACTATAGATCAGATCCAGCTTGTGAACACACTGTGCTGGGCCAGGAATTATTCAGAGAACTGATGGAGGTCATACGATGAAGGTAGTAGCGTTCAATGGAAGCGCCCGAAAGGATGGGAACACGGCCATTGCTATTGGACATGTTTTCAAGGGACTGCAGGAGGAAGGCGTCGCCACCGAGATGATACAGCTCGCAGGTCGTCAGATTCGTGGCTGTCTGGCATGCTACAAGTGCTGGGAGAAGAAAGACAAGCGGTGCATAAATGATAAGGATGATGTTAACGCCTTTATCGAAAAAATGGTCGAGGCCGATGGAGTCATTCTGGCGTCACCCACGTATTTCAGCGATGTTTCGGCTGAGATGAAGGCGATTATAGACAGGTGCGGCATGATTTCCAGGGCAAACGACCATATTTACAAGCGCAAGGTTGGAGTGGCGATAGCGGTTCACCGTCGTGGTGGGGCTATCCACGCTCTGGATACACTCAATCATTTCTTTCTTGGCAACAACATGATTATGCCGGGATCGAGCTACTGGGCGTTTGCCGTGGGAAGGGAGATTGGGCAAGTAGAAAACGATGAGGAAGGGATACAGACCATGACGGATCTGGGGCAAAACATGGCCTGGTTACTCAAGAAGCTGAATTCATAAATAATATCGGAATCGACAAATGTGTTTTCAGGAAATTATTAACGAGACTGATTCGAAATAATTCCATTTCTTAGCTCAGGACTCATGCTACCCGGATCTGGCCAAATTTTTTAACAGAAGAGGCCTCTTTCCGGGCGCATGGGCCAATTGTCAGACTCCGAGGATGCCGAGAGTCCTTTGGTAAATATCTCGCAAATCAGCTTCATTAGGTCGACCCTGGATATTTCCCAAGCGGCCGGCTGTAGAAAGATGCGCAAGCCGTCCGTGGAATTCGCCAACAAAAAACCATTCACTTATGATTTCATAGCCGAGGTGGTCAAACAACTGTCCCATGAATTTTGCGGCCGGCAGAGCTTCATTAACTCCTGTATGGCCGCCACCATACGAGCAGTATACGACAGCTTTTTTGCCCGTCCTGCGTGGAGAGGAGGGTTTGATTTCACCCAGTTTTCCGTAGGCTTCACGTGTCCGGTTCAGGAATTCCATCATTGGCTTACCGGGCAGCCACGTGTAAACCCCTGATCCGATGAACACAAAATCATAACCCAGGATGTCTACCTCGGTGTCTTTTGTGATAT
The DNA here is from genome assembly GCA_049967315.1 of Desulfomonilaceae bacterium. Lineage (GTDB taxonomy): Bacteria > Desulfobacterota > Desulfomonilia > Desulfomonilales > Desulfomonilaceae > CAJBEZ01. The sequence goes on along the minus strand of JBMFSZ010000006.1, from coordinate 5,399 downwards.
TAACAGTTTCGACCGTATGCCCGGCGTCCTCTGCCGCTTTTGTTATCTGGTTCGCTATCTTTTCAGTGTTGCCGGTAGCCGAAAAATACATGTTGAGAATTTTCACGATATTTCCTTTCTATGGGAAGGGATCAAAATCTCTCATCAGCTATAGCTTCTGAGAGATTTTGGATCAGGGTGGTGGGAATACAGAGTCATCTTCCTTTTGGACTCTGAGGTGGGAATTTAATCTCTATATTTCTTGGTCAATGTCTTGATGTCCTTTTCAGTGAATTCAAGACCATGTTCTTCCATTAGTTCCTTCTCAACTTTGAGTAACTCTTCAAGCCTTATGTCGGCCCCAAAGACTCCGATCATTTTGTGGTTCTTGTCGCGCAATGGAGCTGAAACTGTTATACAGAGCGCTCCAGTTATTCTGGAGGTGAACGGACCCAAGACGTGGATCTTGCCATCCTTTATGGGCATGATGAACCAGGGCCTGTCGGAAAAATCCTCGTTATCCTTGAACTCCACGAACTTTGCCTTTTCTGCGATGTCGGTGACGTTCGCTGTAATCTTCTTGCCTTCCATGTTAACGGAGTAAGAATACTGTATAAAAGGATACTTTTTCAGGAAGTCATACATCGCCGATTCCATCGTTTTGGTGTCCAGGACAGTCATTTGCGGTGACGCAATAAACCTCTCCACAATCTTGTAGGCCATTTCACGAGCTATAAGTTTCATTCTATCCCAGTCGGAAATAAACAACTCTGGCAGGTGACGTTTCACAAGAGCCATCATTTCCTTATCGGACATAGCGGTCACCCGGCCGTTCTCATACTGTTCCATGACTATGTCGTAGATACGGCCGACTGCGGGGTGGGACTTGTCGACCCATTCTTCCTTGGCGATGGAAAGTTTGGTGTTGATCCAATGGGCTATTCCGGCGAGTCCGGATTTGTCCGTAATGTTTACCAGAGGTGGCCGCCCCAGGATTTTGGACGTATCAAATATGTTGTAAATTTCCTCGTTTTTAAGAACTCCGTCTGCATGCACGCCAGCGCTAGTGGTATTAAAAGAACGTCCAACCAGCGGATAATTTTCTGGAATTACATGACCGAGTTCCATTTCAAAATATTCAGCGATTTCAGTGATTATTTTGGGGTCCATGCCATCAGCGTGTCCTCTGAGGGACATGTAGTCAATCACTAGAGCTTCTAGAGGAGTATTTCCTGTCCGTTCTCCTATCCCCAGAAGTGTGCCGTTCACTGTCGAACAGCCATAGAGCCATGCTGAAACTGCGTTAGTCAGGCCCTTGTGGAAATCGTTATGGCCGTGCCATTCGAGCAGGTCTTCAGGGACGTTAGCGTCATCTATCATCGCGCGGACAAGTTTTGGGACGCTCCTTGGCAGGGCTGATCCCGGGAAGGTGACCCCGAACCCCATGGTATCGCAAAGACGGATCTTGATGTCGACGCCGGATTCTTCACGGATTTCCATGATTTTCTGTGCAAGCGGCACACAAAAACCGTAAATGTCCGCACGAGTAACATCTTCGAAATGGCATCTCGGAGCAATTCCCTTTTCTATCGTGGCGCGAACCATGTCGAGATATTTGTCCATGGCTTTGCGTCGATCGAGGCCCATTTTGAGAAAAACGTGATAATCGGAAACCGAGGTCAAAATGCCTGTTTCCGTCAATCCCATGGACCGCACTTGAGCAAGGTCCTTTTTCTGGGCCCTTATCCAGCCAGTAATTTGCGGATATTGGTAACCTTTACTTCGACAGACTTCTACAGCTTCCCTGTCTTTCTTTGTGTACAGAAAAAACTCTGACTGCCGGATTATTCCTCTGGGCCCTGATAACCTGTGCAAGAAATCAAAAAGTTTCGAAATCTGTTCCACGCTAAAAGGAGGCCTGGCCTGTTGACCGTCTCTGAACGTCGTGTCGGTCATGAGGAAGTTACGGGCAGGGTTGATAGGTATCATTGCAAAGTCAAAATCGACCTTTGGCACTTCCGTATATGGGAAAATGTTTCTCAGGAGATTCGGTTTGTCGACTTCACGAAGGAACCGCTCTTTGTAAAATTTGTTAAACTCGTGATATAAAACACCTTTTTTGGGATCCCATGTGGCCATAGGCTAGCTCCTTCAAATTAAACGTAATTTCGAGAGACCATATATATGTTTATTAACGCGTGAAGCGGTTGCAAAGTATGAGATGCGGGCTTTCAACTCGCAGGACACAATAAATATTATGTTATCGATCTTTCCTCGTGACAATACGTATGCCCAATTCTTTCAACTGCTCTGGACCAACTGGAGTTGGGGCTCCAGTTAGCGGACATGTGGCTCGCTGGGTCTTCGGAAAAGCGATAACGTCTCGAATTGATTCAGAACCTGTCAATATAGCGGTGATGCGATCAATGCCGAACGCAATGCCTCCGTGTGGTGGAGCGCCATATTTAAGGGCTTCAAGTAGAAAGCCGAATTTACGTTCAGCCTGCTCCCTGTCTATCCCCAAAGCTTCAAACACCTGTTGCTGCACATCCTGCCGGTAAATACGCATGCTCCCTCCACCTATTTCGGAGCCGTTGAGAACCATATCGTAGGCGCGGGAACGAACTGAGCCAGGATCTTTTTCAAGCAGGTCCAGGTCTGTCTCCCTTGGGGAAGTAAAGGGATGATGCATGGCTTTAAATCGTTTTTCATCTTGATCAAATTCGAACATGGGAAATTCAGTAACCCAGAGGAATTTGTAACTGGCTTCCGGAATCAGGCCCAGCTTCGCTCCAAGATGATTGCGAAGATTGCCTAGCACATCGTTAACGATTCTCGGGGTGTCAGCGCCGAAAAGCACCACGTTTCCAGGCTCAGCCCCGACCACTCGGTTAATCTCAGAGCGCTCGTCATCGGTCAGGAATTTGGCTATGGGTGATTGCCATTCGCCGTTTTCCTTTATCCTGGCGTAGGCCACACCTTTGCCTCCGTAAACAGCGGCAAAATCGCGCAAGTCGTCGAGTTCCTTACGCGAAAGTTTGGCGCCATCATCTACTTTGAGAGCTTTAACTATTCCACCGGTATTGACGGCGTTTCTAAAAACTCCAAACTCTGTATTTTTGATGGCTGAGGAGACATCCTTCAATTCGAGCCCAAATCTGATGTCAGGTTTATCGAGTCCGTAACGCGCAATTGCTTCGCTGTAAGGCATCCTGGGGAAAGGGATCGATACGTCGGTATCAAGTAAGTCCCTGAAAATGCCTTGCATCATGGTTTCCATGATGGAGAACAGTTCATCTTCTTCGATAAATGACGTTTCAATATCCAACTGGGTAAACTCAGGTTGTCGATCAGCACGCAAATCTTCGTCCCTGAAGCAACGGACGACCTGGTAATATCGTTCAAAGCCGGCGACCATGAGCAACTGCTTGAAAAGCTGCGGGGACTGGGGCAGGGCATAAAAACTGCCGGTATTCAGGCGGCTGGGAACAAGATAGTCTCTGGCGCCTTCTGGGGTGCTGGTCGTCAGAAAAGGGGTTTCTATTTCTATAAAATCCTGCGAACCCAGAAAATGTCGAATATGCGAAACCATGTGGTTTCGGAAAAGGATGTTGAAACGCGCTCCGGTTGGTTTCCTGAGATCCAGATATCTATATTTATATCGAATGGCATCCGTAGGATTGGTTTCCTCATCAATAGGGAAGGGCGGGGTATCAGACGAATTCAGTATTTTGAGTTCATCGACAAATATTTCAATTCCACCCGTAACCAAATCGGGATTTAAAGATTCTTCTGGTCTGGGTCTAACAACACCTTTTGCGGCGATGACCCATTCCGGTCTCAGACTATGGGCCTGGCCGTGAGATATGGGCGCAAACTCAGGGTTAAAAACCAGTTGAATCAATCCCCTCCGGTCTCTCATGTCGATGAATATTACTCCGCCATGATCGCGACGTCGTAAAACCCAACCCATGAGAACTACTTTACTGTTGACATCCTTTTCGGTCAGTTCCTCGGACAGATGTGTACGTTTCCAGCCATCGAGCGCTTGTAATATCAAATTTTTTCTCCTCGAACCCGATGTTCGATTTCATCGAGTGTGACAAGAAATTGTTCCTTGGTTTTCATATTGCGAATAGTGACCTGCCCCTGGGCCAGTTCATTTTCACCGACCATGACCACCCATTGGGCTCCAAGGCGGTCTGCCAGTTTCATTTGGGCCTTGAGACTCATATCAGAGTATCGAGCCTCCACAGACAGTCCATTTTCCCGTAATCGGTTGGCAAGGCCAAAGCAGCTAGAACGCGCCTGCTCGCCTATGATAGCTATGAAAACATCGATTTCCCTCTGGACAGGATGACCCTGGTCCTCGAGATTCATGGCAAGGCGCTCAATTCCTATGCCAAAACCTATCCCGGAAACGTCCGGTCCGCCTAGCTCCGCAATCAGGGAATCATATCGCCCGCCGCCTCCAACTGCCTTTGATCGGCCCAAGTCGGAATGAACAAGTTCGAAAGCAGTCCTGGTATAATAATCCAATCCCCGGACCAGACGAGGCTCTACGCGGAAATCAACATTGATCGCTTCCAATGCGTTTTTGACCTGATCGAAGTGGTCTTTGCAGTCAGGGTCTAGCCAGTCACCGATAAGTGGCGCGTCCTTGCAGACCGCAATACAGCCGGCTTCCTTACAGTCGAGAATTCGCAAAGGATTGGTTTCGAAGCGTCGTTGACAATCAGGACATAGGCTATTGAGCGAAGGTCTGATAAACTTTTTGAGTTCATTTTTGTATGTGTTACGGCAGTTCCTGCAACCCACGGAATTTATTTCCACGGAGCAATTTTGCGCTCCGATAGCCTGAACGATCGAAGTTGCAGTGAGTATCGTTTCAGCGTCAGTCAGCGGCGAATTGTCACCGAGAACCTCGGCGTTGATCTGAAAAAACTGTCTAAACCTTCCCTTGGATGGCCTTTCCCTGCGGAACATGGGGCCAATGGAGAAAAGCTTGAGTACAGGTTCCTGACGTAAAAGAGAGTGTTCCACCACCGAACGCAGTATACCTGCAGTGGCTTCCGGGCGAAGGCTCAGGGAGTCACCACTGATATCTGTAAAAGTGTACATTTCTTTTTCTACAATATCTGTGGTCTGTCCTATTCCTCGCTGAAAGAGTTCGGTTCGTTCCATTATCGGCGTGATTATTTCACGGAAGCCGAAGCGTTCGAGACAGTTCCTGGCTTTACCGATGATAAAAGCCCACTTGGAGGACTGATCCGGCAGGATATCGTGAAAACCCTTGATTAACGTGATCATTAATGAAAGCTCGCATTTTTGGTCGAATGACCGCAATATTCACCCAAAATGATTAGAGCTGGTTTCAAAAATCACAGCCACCTCATAGTAATCAAGAAACAGGCAATGTG
>JBMFSZ010000005.1:0-21244 GCA_049967315.1 Desulfomonilaceae bacterium | reverse complement strand
TTGAATGTGCCGTCCTTCAGGGGTGTAATAATAGGCGGTGGTCAGGCGTAGCCCGGAACCGTTATCAAGTGGAATAATGGTTTGTACCGAAGCTTTTCCGAAGGACTTTGTCCCGAAAATGAGCGCTCGATCGTGGTCTTGTAATGCGCCCGAGACAATTTCCGACGCGCTTGCGCTTCCTTCGTTTATAAGCACCGCAACCTTAAATTTATAATGAGTCCCGGTTGGGGATGCTCTGAACTCCATTCTTTGGTCTTTCACTCTTCCGTCCGTGTAGACAATGAGTCCCTTATCGATGAACAGATTTGAAACCTTTACCGCCTGGTCCAAAAGTCCACCCGGATCATTGCGCAGATCGAGAATCAAGCCTTTTAGATGATTATCGTCTTTTTTCGTCTTCTTGTTAGAGGTTTTTGAGTTTTCACCGGATTCGAGATCCTTTATAGCGGCCATCAGGTCGGTATCTGTGGTTTCCTGAAAACTTACTATCTTGACATAACCATACCCTGGCTCTATGGACTGTTTTTTCACAGAATGAACATGGATGATATCTCTGGTTATGGTGAAGTCCTTGAATTTTTTAAATCCTTCTCTCATGATCGTAAGAGTTACTTTTGTGCCTTTGGGGCCCCTCATTTGTTTGACCGCTGAGTGAAGTGTGATGTTTTTAGTGGGTTCACCGTTTATCTTGATGATTTTGTCGCCTGGCTTAATGCCGGCTTTAAACGCTGGCGTATCTTCAATCGGAGAAACGACGGTAAGAATACCTCCATCAAGAGTTATTTCTATGCCCAACCCACCGAACTCTCCTTTGGTCTCCACCTGGAGTTCTTTAAACATGTCCTCCGTAAGGTAGGAAGAATGCGGGTCCAGAGACTGCAACATTCCACTGATAGCGCCTTGTATAAGTTCCTTGTCAGTAACTTCTTTTACATAATTCTTTCGAACTATTTCCATTACCTGTCTAAAAAGCTTTAGCTCTTTATAATCTGGAGAATATTTTGCTGTTGATTCAGCAGGGTACCCAATGCTCCCAGCCAGCATAAAGATGAAACAAATCAGTAAACTAAAGCCAAACCTAAACGGTTTATGTACAACCATCGCAGGACCTCGCGGCGAAATTATGAAAAAATTTCTCAAAAACAACTCCATCTTATGAGTTTAAAATGATACCATAAATGTAAAAGATCAGAAAGACTTTATGACGAAACTAAGGACTGTTATCATGGACAACCCTGTGTATAAGGTTGATTCAAGAATGCTGCCACCCGTAATATTGGCGATGTTATCGGGCGTGGGGCTAATTGTTATCAGCATAGTAAAAAATCACAATTTCCTGTTTTTAATAGCTTTTTCGCCATTTCTGTATCTTGGACTGGAAATATTGGCCCGAAAGATCGTCGTGGACTCAACGGGGCTAACGATTCACAAACTATTTCGTTCAAAACGACTGGATTGGGTGGCAATTGAAAATGTTGACGCCGTAGGTAGTGGTTCGAAATTCTTTTTAATTCTTCAATTATCCAAATCAAGGCCTATTGTAATAACCAACACAATCGCCTTTTTCCCCGATCTCGTTAAGAAAATAATTCAGAATATTCCGGCTGACAAGGTGTCTGAAGCAGCTGTTGAAATATCGCGTTCGAATCAGACAAAACTTTGGCCCATAATTCAGGCTTGGTTAGTATGCGCTATATTTTTTTCTGTCATGGTGGGTAAGCTTCTGGAATGATAAGATATTGTTTGGTTTGACAATTCGGGTAACCGCGTTATTGGAAAATCATAAATGTAATGAAAAACTTTTATTACCGGAAATCTGGCATGCATGGCTAAGATTGGCCCAGCAAATCGGAAATTTGTTAAAAAAGACTGTCGAAGCCTGGATCCATGACGGCGCCATTCGAATGGCGGCTGCTTTGGCGTTTTACACAATATTTTCGATTGGTCCTGCCCTTCTAATCGGTCTGTCCGTTGCGGAAACAATGGTAGACGCCGCATCTGCCAGAAAAGAACTTTCCTCGTTCCTGGACAGCTTTGTCACACCTACTGACACCAGATATATCTTGTCACTGTTAGAAACCACAAAGCTAAAAATCGCAGGTGGTGGCTTTCCCGCCCTGAGCGTCATAACTGCCGTAATCGCTGCTACCGGTGTTTTCACGGAACTTCAAAGCGGGCTCAACTCCATCTGGAATGTTCGAACGCAGCGAACCCTGAGTTTGGGCAGGTACATCGAGATGCGGCTTATATCATTTCTCATAGTAGTCGGGATTGGTTTGTTACTGACAGTTTCGCTAGCCGCCACAACAATGATTTCCACAGTTGAATCGATTGTATTCGAGTCTTTTCCAATCTTTGCCAATTATCTAAGCAAGATCAATTCGTTGATATCGCTGGCGGTAATTCCACTACTCGTGGCATGCGCCTACAAATTTATTCCGGCCACCAAAGTTGCCTGGAGTGATATTTGGCCCGGCTGTGTTCTGGTATCCTTGCTACTGGCCCTTGGAAAGTTCGCAATTTCCATCTATCTGAACCTTACTAGAATTAGCTCTCTATACGGCGCCGCAGGATCTCTCGTTATACTTCTGGTTTGGGTATATTACTCGGCTCAAGTTTTTTTCTTCGGAGCTGAACTCACAAAGGTTTATGCGTTGCAGCATGGATCAAGGAAGCCACAAACCTCACCTTCTGGCACACCAACAGAAGCGCCTTCAAATAACCTGTGTGAAAAATCTTGACATAACGAATCACCGGCGATATTTTCCGCTTCAAATTTTTGACAGGAACACTAACAAGAGGTCGTTTTTCATTGGTAGCGATTACGCCTTTAGCAAGTGGAAGTTCTGGCAATTCTTATCTTGTTCGTAACCGGGAATCTTCCTTTCTTATAGATGCGGGTCTTTCAGGTAAGCAGATCACTGAACGATTGGATTCCGCTGGCGTAGATCCTTCTTCCCTGAAAGCAATATTGGTATCTCATGCCCACATCGATCACATAAAAGGGATCGGAGTGCTTTCCAGAAAATTTAAGATACCTGTTTTCATAAATGAAAAGACCTTTGCTGTTGCTGAGAAGACTCTCGGAAAACTTTACCGTAGGGAAACTTTTAAAACGGGAAAGATGTTCGAGTTTGCCGGTTTCAAAATTCATCCTTTTTCAGTACCTCATGATTGCGCTGACCCTGTAGGATTCCGCATTGCAAATGGTGCAACGCGGTTCGGTATAGCCACCGACCTGGGTATAGTAACAGGGCTGGTAAGAAATCTTTTGACAGGTCTGAACGCCGTAATTCTGGAAAGTAACCATGACCCTCTAATGTTAAGAGATGGTCCCTATCCATGGGAATTGAAACAGAGAGTTCGTAGCAGGCTAGGGCATCTTTCCAATGACCAAAGCGCGCAACTCCTAGAAAGTATAGTAAGTGACGAACTCCGGGTAGTCATTTTGGCCCACATGTCAGAAACCAACAATACTGAAGAACTCGCTGAGCAGTGTGCTCGTGAAAGCCTGCAAGCTTTTTTGGCTCAAAATGGCTCTATTTTCTGCGCCTCACAGAATCGAGTCGGACCCACGGTTGAGCTTTAGAGAGGTCTTCCACCACTCAGCTTTAGGTCGCCATTCCTATTTATTTCATATTCGCTGACGCTTCCTCTTTCAGAAAAGACGTGACTCACAAACAATAAATGATAGGATTTGAGGATGCCGGCTTTGTATTGAAAAGTCTCATAGGGCATCACTAAAATCGCAGTAAATTTTTAGGAGGATGATGTAAATGGCTTTTGTACTGAAAACGGTCCAAGATTCTGTGGCAACCTTGACTCTGTGTAGAGGCAAAGTGAACGCCATTAGCGAAGCGGTTGCTGAAGAACTTGCTAAAAATTTTGAGGAACTGGTCTCAAATGATGACATCAAAGCGATAATTTTGACAGGACATGGACCCTTCTTTTCTTTTGGCCTGGATATCCCTGAATTCCTTAACTATCCCAAGGAGGATTTCAACAGGTTTGTTGGAAAGTTCGCTGATCTCTACACTCAAATTTTTACATGCCCAAAGCCTGTAATCGGAGCCTTAAACGGGCATACCGTAGCCGGCGGTTTCATGCTTGCTACAGCGTGTGATTATCGGGTCATGGTTACTGGAAAGGCCAGAATAAGTCTAAACGAGATCACTTTTGGCTCTTCATTATTTCCAGGGAGCGCTGAGATGCTCAGGTACCTGGTGGGGAACCGTAAGGCAGAAACAATTGCTGTAACTGGGGATATGTATACGGCCGAACAGGCTAAAGAGATGGGACTAGTAGACATGGTTTCAACGGAAGAGTCTTTAACCGAACACTGTATTACAGTGGCGCGGGGCTTTGTTTCCAGGTTTGGCCCTGCTTACCAGAGTATCAAGAAACTGCTCAGATCGGACACCTCTACAACCATGCGAGAAAAAGACTCGAAATATCGACAGGAGATGATCGACATCTGGTATTCTGAAGACACCTGGTCGCGACTTAAAATGATAAAAATCAGAAATTAACCGTCAATGGTAGTCAGCTTGAAAGATGGAAAAATTCACTCAAAGTTTTAATCAAGTAAATTTTGAAAAAGAATCAGTTGTCCGTGAAAGAGTAGCGGCAATGGGTGCAGTTATGGATGGCCTTTTTGGAGGCGGCTGGCGGATTTGAACCGCCGTATAACGGTTTTGCAGACCGTCGCCTTACCACTTGGCTAAGCCGCCTTCTCAGAGAAAAAAGTGTAGTATGAAAAGAGTTCGGTAGTCAATAAGATTGCAACAAAAATCTAAAAATAATGAGTTCTGACAACGAGTTTTTTGATCAAACCTGTGAGCTTGCAGGCCCTCGCTATCGGAACTTTTTAGAATATGAAGAAAAGTGTTATAAAGTGAGTTGTCTGTTGGGCAAAATAGCCACTCAAAAAAACAATATGAAAGACCGTAAAATTCTATGAAAAATGTCTTATTAAGCCTGATTATTGTAAGTCTTACGCTTTTTGCCTCTGCGCATGTAGTTTCACCAGACGACGAAGTCGACTGTTGCATAAAATCTTGTTCTTGAACCAAAAGAAAGCCGCAATGTATCAAAACAACTAAGGGCGATTGTTTGAGACAACGCGGCGAGGTGGTCGTTGACTGCCTCCTCTGTGACTGAGCATAGAAAAAGTTATGCAACTTTCTTTGATCTGTGGCGATACAATCTACTCTGAGTGGGGTGGTGGCGGCCCTTATGGCTTCATGCCGCCGCTTAGATACTGTGGCTGAATACTGGAATTTTCAGAATTTAAGGATTCACCCTGTTACGTATATCTTTGAGACAAAATCCTACGAACATCCGGTAGTAGCCCCGCAGTTGAAACACTTGTAGCAGGAACCGTTACGCACCATTATCGATCCGCAGTCCGGACATGCCGGGGCATCTGATTGAGAGTAGTACAAGGTCTCTCTAGTGCCAGGTTGTTCCGGGAACCCCATGGATTTACTTTCTCGGCTGGTTTCAGCCGGGAAAAGAAAACCGTTATCCTCGGAAGAAGGGACCAATCCTGCCAGCATTCTGGCTTGTTCGTCCAGGAAGCTTGTTCCCAGGTATCTGAATATGTAGTCGGTTAAAGACTTGGCTATCGGTACATTAGGGTTGCTCGTGAAGCCGGACGGCTCAAACCTTACGTGACTGAATTTGTTTACAAGATCTTCAAGTGGGACTCCATATTGCAGGGCGATTGAAGTTAGCGTCGCTATGGTATCCATCAAGCCGGAGATTGTACCCCCCTCTTTTGACATACGAATAAAAATTTCCCCAACCTTCCCGTCATCATAGAAACCGGTGTGTATATATCCTTTATGTCCTGCAATTTCGAATTTGTGCCTAATGCTTTTGCAATCTACGGGCAATCTCCTTCTGACTGGACGAGATGAGTATTGGCTCCCCATCGAGGCGCCTGTGTGTACAGGTTGAGCTGATTTGCATCCATCTCGGTAAACCGTTATGGATTTGAGTCCAATCTTCCAGGAAAATCGGAAAATCTCCTCGATATCTTCAACGGTACAGTCATTTGGCAAGTTGACAGTCTTGGATATTCCGCCTGAAATGAAGGGCTGTACGGCGGCCATCATTTTTATGTGACCCTCGGGTGATATGTGACGTTTGCCATCGATAGGGGCAAAAGCGCAATCAAATATCGGCAAGTGTTCAGGGGCTATTTCTTCAACTTTTTCTATGGAACCGGTTTCCTGAATTGTGGCGATTATTTCCTGGATTTTAAGTGGCTCGTATCCTAAACGCTGTAGAGCTCTAGGTACGACCCTATTCACGATTGTCAGATTTCCCCCGCCAGAGAGGGATTTATACTTGATCAAGGCCAATTCGGGTTCGATTCCGGTTGTGTCGCAGTCCATCATAAATGCGACAGTCCCGGTGGGCGCTATCGCTGTAGTCTGGGAGTTTGAAAAGCCTCCCTTTTTGCACTTTTCCACGACCTGGTCCCAATTTTGACGCGCTAAATCCAAAATTTTCTTGGGAGCGAAATTTTCGTCTATTTCATAGGCGCTTTTACTGTGTTTTTTTAGGACTTTTAACATGGAAGAACGGTTGCGTTCGAATTCACGAAACGGCCTTCTTATCGCTGCTATCCTGGATGACTGTAAATAGGCTTGGGCTGACAGGAGCGCAGAAATCGCCGCTGCCCATCCTCTCCCTTCGTCGGAGTCGTATGGAAGACCAAGCCCCATTATTAGAGCCCCTAGATCGGCAAAGCCCAGTCCCAGCGCTCTGAGATTTCTTGCGTTTCGAGCTATTGCCGGAGTCGGATAGGATGATCTGTCTATAAGGATGTCCTGAGCAGTGATCATGACGTCGATGCAGTGGCAAAACGCTTCAGTGTCAAATGAGTCAGACGAATCCATAAACGAAGTTAGTTTAATAGACGCCAGATTGCACGCTGAATCATCTACACCCATGTATTCAGAACATGGGTTGGAAGATGATATTCTGGCAGTTTCAGGACAAGTGTTGTAACTATTAATCGTGGTGTCGAATTGTAAGCCCGGATCACCGCAGGTGTAAGCGGCCAAAGCAATTTCCCTGACTAAATCCCTGGCTTTATAAGTGTCGGCCCTTTCACCGGTCAAAACCAACTTTGTACTCCAATCTCCATTCTTTTCATCTGCATCCATGAATTCGTCAGTGACTCGAACAGAATGATTGGAATTTTGAAAAGCGACCGTGGAATACGCCGGGCCCTCAAAAGACCCTTCAAAACCAGCCTCAATTAGAGCTTGCGCCTTTTTTTCCTCAAGAGCTTTGCATCTTATAAACTGCAGGATATCGGGATGATCTATATTCAATATAGCCATCTTTGCAGCCCGACGTGTTTTTCCACCCGATTTAATTACACCTGCCGATGCGTCTGCCGCTTTCATGAAGGAAATTGGGCCTGATGCAGTGCCACCTCCTTTAAGAGGTTCTCTTGCTGATCTCAATTTTGACAAATTGACGCCTGCCCCGGATCCCCCCTTAAATATTATACCCTCCTGAGTATACCAGTGAAGGATTGATTCCATGGTGTCCTCAACGCCTAAGATGAAGCAAGCTGAGCATTGAGGGGCGGATTCAACCCCTACGTTAAACCATACAGGACTATTAAATGATGCTCGTTGGGTTATAAGAATTGCGATCAGTTCATCCCGGAAAACTCGGGCATCCTGTTCAGAAGCGAAATATCCCTGGTCAGATCCCCAATTGGCTAAAGTATTAGCTACACGAAATACGACATCTTTGACACTATTCTCTCTGTCCGATGTTCCAACTCGACCTCTGAAGTATTTCGACGCTACCACAGTGACAGCCATGTCGGACCAGAATGATGGAGCTTCAACATCATCCTGTTCGAAAACCGTTTGACCTTTGTTGTTCCGAATGATAGCGGTACGCTTCTTCCAGTCCACGAGTTCGAATGGCTCTTTGTCTTCGACAGAAAAGAACCTCGAAAACACAAGGCCTTGTGACGACAGGTTTGAAATACTAAAAAGATTCTCGCTACTTGCTGTTTCGGCTGAAAGGGCCTGGTCGCTCATTTTATCACCATCAGAAAATGGCTCATTAGTCATAAAATCTCTGCAAAAACCAACTAGCTGGCATGTAACAAATTGGAGACTTTAATCCTGCATGACCTCTTGCAATAAGTGTTGTTTTTTCGATTAGCTTCGATCGTTTCTGATAGTAATTATAGTTCACTAGTTGGATTATGGCAAGTTAACTTATCGAAAAAGTTATATAATTTATTGTGAAGACCAACTAAAAGAGCCTTGGATTTCTTCAACAGACGTGTCTGGTGGAAAGCCACCCCGAAACAGTTCGTCGATGCTTGTGATGACTCTCTCTCCTGAGCGCCCTTCAGCTATGATCAGAATGTCCCTGGATTGCTGCCTGGCGAATTCTTGTAGATACTGGGTACAAGCTCCACATGGCAGAAGTGGCGCGTATAAGTCCGAAACCACCGCTACTGCCAGGAATTCTTTGTAACCGTGAATTAATGCATGGTTTACAGCGTTTCTTTCAGCGCAAACACCAAGAACGGGGATGAGACACTCTGTGTTGCATCCTTCAAAGATAGTTCCCCCCTTGGTGAGGACCGCCGCCCCAACTTTGAAGCGGCTCAAGGGGACTGAAGCATTGTCCCTCACCATTTTTGCCACTTCCAGTAATTTATCTAAGTCCCATTGATGGGTTAAATGCGATTCCTTATCTGCGCCTGCCTGAATGGTCATGATTTTGTCTGTCTGTGATAATACATAAACTTGTTGAGTTAAAACTCATCCCAATCAGCTTGAAGTGTCTTAACCATTATTATCAAGTCATGATAGGTTCCATCATGGCCTTTTACGTAGTCCTTTAGTCTCGCCTGTTCAAAGAAGTCCATTTTTAGGCAGGCCCTAATGGCTGGTTCCTGGACGCCGGCTACCAATTCGGCTGCCAATTTTTCAATTCCCATTTCCATTGCCAGTTTTATTGCATTCAACAAAAGGTTTGGGCCTAAAGCCTGTCTCCGATAGTCAGGGTCGACCATGACTCTAACATGGGCGACGTGACGGAGGCATTCGGCTATGGGACGATGCAACTGGATGATGGCTATTATTGAACCGAGTTCCGCATTGACTGCTGCCAAAGGCAAAACTTTGTCGTAATCTAGATTACGAATCCACTCGTTTATCGCGTTGGGGTCGGTTGAATCATCTCTCAGGAACCATCTTTCCTGCTCTGGAATACGGGCCAAAAACTGCTTCAGCATTTGTTCATCTGATGCCTCGATCCTACGCATTAGAATGGAGATCCCATCTTTTGTCTTTAACAATTTTTGGTAGTTTTCGAACATTTCCATTCTCCTAGATTTTGGTCATCTGGCAAAAATAAATTTCTTATCAGAGGTCGAACCGAATCGCAATCATATGGGAAAACTGAGTGACTTATAATATCATGTCTGATACTTGATTATTATGGGAAATGTAACTATGGAGGCCACAGTGGACGAAAAAGAAAAATTAGTTTTGGAAACGATGAAAAAAGCAGGGAAACCGGTTAGACCGGGTGATGTTGCAAAAGCTTCTGAAATGGATTCCAAAGAAGTGTCAAAGATTATTGAATCTTTGAAAAAACAGGGCCTGGTGATTTCTCCCAAGCGGTGCTATTACTCTCCATCAGAAGATTAAATAGTGAATATGGTTTAAAATATAAGTAACAATTGTAATATGATATTACATTTAAATTAATAAGTTTATTAAGGTAAGAGATCTTTGCTGACTGATTCAACAAAGCCTGAAGGTGTTTTACCCGCTGAACCACGTCACGTTCATTTGCTGGGAATTTGCGGTGTTGGTATGGCCGGTCTCGCAGGCCTTTTCATTGAAAGAGGGGTAACGGTTACAGGTTCGGATAAAACCGTCTATCCTCCAATGAGTGAACATCTGTTGCGTTTAGGTATCGAGATTCAGGAAGGATATTCTCCTTTGAATCTGTCTCCGCTTCCTGATCTGGTGATCATCGGAAACGTCATAAAACGGGACAATCAGGAGGCAATGGCAGCAATTAATCTGGGTGTTCCCTATACGTCGATGCCAGGGGCGATAGAAAAATATTTTCTTCAGGGTAAACTTTGTTTTGTAGTAATTGGGACGCATGGTAAAACTACAGTGAGTTCTATGATTTCATGGATTCTTCACGACCATGGGTTGAACCCAGGCTTTATGATCGGGGGATTACCTAATAATTTCAGTAGCAATTCCAGACTTGGGGGTGGAACATTTTTTGTAATAGAGGGGGATGAATATGATTCCGCCTATTTTGACAAACAGCCAAAGTTCCTGCATTACAATCCGTTCGTCGGGGTTGTTACCTCATGTGAGTTTGACCATGCTGACATTTATAAGGATTTAGCCGCCATTCAGCTAGAATTCCAGAGGTTTCTGAAACTTATCCCACGAGATGGAGGAATAATCGCCTGTAACGATTACTCGAGTGTAAATGAAATACTCGAACAAAATGACTTTCAGTTCATTACGTATGGCCTGAACGAACAATCACACTGGAGAGTGTCTAAAGTTATAGATGCTTGTACGAGCATTAATGTCGAATTTGCAAAAGACTCGAACCCTGTGGCGTCTGGAGCGCTACCTGTTTTGGGTTGTCACAATGCGGTGAACGCTCTGGCAGCCATTGCCGCAGTCGAAAAAGTAGGCATTTCCGCACAAAGTGCCTTGGATTCGTTGGCTTCCTTCAGAGGAGTAGCTAGAAGGCAGCAAGTTTCGGTTTTTAATCGTGGATTTGTTTTAATAGATGATTTTGCTCATCACCCGTCAGAAGTTCTTGAGACATTAAACGGGGTTCGTTTCAGATTTCCTCATAGGAGGTTAATAGCTGTTTTTGAACCCAGGACCAACACCAGTCGCAGATCGATATTTCAGGATAAGTATTTAGACTCCTTCATGCCTGCCGACATAGTGTTGTTGCGGGATCCCTCTGATCCCTGGAAAGCGCCGAAAGGGGACCTTTTCAGTTCCTCCCAGCTTGCCCACGAACTTAAATCATTCGGTAAGGATGCCTGGGCGTTCCCTGAGGCTAATTCTATCATTGATTTCCTTATGTCATGCCTTAAACCCGGAGATGTCATTACAGTGATGTCAAATGGCAACTTTGAAAACCTGGTGTGCCGGCTAAAAAAAAGATTAGAGGATTTCGAAAAATGATGGAAGCTTCCTTGTACGAAAAGATAGGTTCAAATAGTGTTCGGTGCAGACTGTGCCGCCACAATTGTAAAATCGAGGATGGAAAACGAGGTTTTTGTGGAGTTCGCGAGAACCAAGGGGGTACACTTTTTAGCCTCGTTTACGATAAAATTGTTTCCACCAACGTCGATCCGATAGAGAAGAAGCCATTTTTTCATTTCGCTCCTGGAACAAAATCTTTTTCTATCGCTACTATGGGTTGCAATTTCAGGTGTACCTTTTGTCAAAATTATTCAATATCGCAGCCACCTCACGAAACGGGGGAAATTTCCGGGGTAGCCTACAGCCCGCAACAGATAGTGTCTATGGCTCTGGAAACGGGGTGCAAGAGTATAGCTTACACGTATACAGAACCTACAATTTTTTATGAATTGGCAAGGGACACAATGAGGCTAGCCAAGGAAGCTGGCCTCCTGAATGTGTTTGTCACCAATGGATACATGAGCCGTGAGATGCTGGATGATGCGCGCGGGCTTATTGACGGAGCCAATGTTGACTTAAAAGCATTTAACGACAAATTTTACACTCGATATTGCCAGGCACGCTTTAAGGGTGTAATCGATTCGCTGAAGTATATAAAGCAAATGGGGATTTGGCTGGAGGTCACAACCCTCTTGATTCCAGGTCTAAACGATGACGCTTCCGAAATCAAAGCAATGGCCAGCTTTATAAAAAATGAACTGGGACAAAGTACACCATGGCATGTAAGCAGATTTTTCCCAAGATATAAGGAACTCGATCTTCCTCCTACAGAACCGGCAGCGCTTCGAAAGGTACGACAGGTAGGTCTGGATGCCGGGTTGTATTATGTCTATACAGGTAATCTGCCTTGGGAACCCGGGGAAAAAACCTATTGTCCCGGCTGTTCTTATACGCTAATCGATAGGGTCGGTTATTCTATTGAGAAATATGCGATCAAGGACGGCCGCTGTCCAAAATGTGGTTATGAAATAGAAGGGGTGGAACTGTAAACTATTTCCATGTCTAATACTTTGGAGTTGTTTTATGAATTTTGAATCGAATGTTCTTGTGGCCCCATCTCTGCTGTCAGCGGATTTCTCACGTTTGGGAGAGGAGGTTGACACAGTTCAGAATGCTGGAGCGGATTGGCTACATCTGGATGTGATGGATGGAAACTTTGTACCTAACATTACTATCGGTCCACCCGTGATTGCGGCTATTAAACGCTGCGCAAAAATTCCGCTTGACGTGCACCTAATGATTGATAGGCCAGAGCGGTATATTAGAGATTTTCGGTTGGCTGGAGCGGACACGTTGAGTATTCATCCTGAGGCGTGCTTGCACCTGCATAGGGCGTTAGTGGAGATTCGGGATTCAGGGATGAAGGCCGGTGTAGTGCTCAACCCATCCACTCCAGTGTGCGGGATAGAAAATGTGCTTGCCGAGTTGGACATTGTTATGGTCATGACTGTAAACCCAGGGTTTGGAGGCCAATCGTTCATACCCACGATGTTTCCCAAGATCAGGGCTATCAGAAAAATGATTGATGAATCTGGCCATGACATTCTTCTGGAAGTGGACGGTGGTGTGAGCCCAAAAAATTCCGGTGAATTGATTGGAGCAGGAGTTAATGTTCTTGTGGCAGGCAGCGCCGTGTTTGGTAGACAACCTTACAAAGTGGCCATTGAAAACATCCGCCAAGGTGGGATGATGTGAAAGCCGCTTATTCTGACTTGTCTGAGGAAAATATGACAAAACGAATCTCTTTCGCCTGCTGTTTATTTGTTCCTGTGTTCCTTGTCGCTATCTCGATTTCAACATGCTTCGCATTAATAGGGGTAGATGATGCTGGACGCAGGAAGAATGTTCTTGCCCCTGACATGGACAAAGATCCTGGGTTGTTTTTTCTGCTGGGGGAGGAGTCAGAATCGTTAGGCGATAGCGAGAGTATGCTGAATTATTTTGAACGCGCCCTCGCTCTTGACCCAGGATCTGCTTACCTTCACATGCGGATGGCTGCTGTTCTGGCAAGGAACAGAAAAATAGCCGCCGCCATAGTTATGGCGAAGAATGCGGTTGCGTTGGATCCCAAGTCCGCGGAAGCGTACACAATATTGGGCAAAATATACACAGTAACTGGCGATTCCAACAAAGCAATAGAAGCTTATCAAAAGGCTTTAGAGCTGAAACCTGATGATCGGGACCTCTATATATTTCTCGGATCGCTGCAGGCTTCCAACAGGATGCTGAAAGAATCGGAGAAGACTTTCAATCGTATGATTGAGCGTTTTCCCGATGAAAAAGACGGCTATTTCTATTTGGGTAAGGTTTACATAGAAGATGAGCAGTATGACAAGGCCATTGACATTTTTAATACCCTTGTTGAACGAAGAGGTGAGAGCGCTGCCCAAGCTTACGTAGAGTTGGGGGGTATCTATGCTGTTCAGAAACAGTTTCCCAAAGCTGAGGAAAGTTACAGAAAAGCCTTGTCACTAGATCCATTCAATCTCACCGCCAGGCTCAACCTGGCCCAGGTCTTGGCAGCCCAAAAAAAATTCAGTGAATCCTACGACACATTGGAAGAATTGTCTAAGCTGGCCCCGTCCAATCTTGGAATACAGATTAAGATGGCGCTCCTACTTGCGGAACAGAAACAATACGACAAGGCGAGAAAGCTGTTCGACAAAATACTGCAAACCAAGCCTGGGTGGGACCAGGTTCGTTTTCATTTAGGTCGGGTGCTGAGAGAACAGGGAAAACCTGAAGAAGCGGAACTGGAATTCAACAAAATTGAAAAAAAACAGCCGTCGTACATTAATTCCAGAATTGTCCTGACTTTAATGTTCCTTAACAAAAAAGATTTCTCAAAAGCCCTCAAGTACATCGACGAAGCCATAGAGGCTGAACCTAGGGACCCTGAAATATTTCACATCAAGGGCTCAATCCTCGAAGAACTGTATCGGTATTCTGAAGCCATAAAAGTGTACGAAAAGGGTCTCAGTATTGCTCCTGACAATACGAAACTCATGTACTCCCTGGGAAATTCTTATGAGAAAAGTGGAATGCGTACGCTGAGTCTTTCAACAATGGAAAAAATTCTCAAAGAAAAACCTGATGATGCTAGCGCTATGAATTTTGTAGGGTATACCCTAGCTATTATGGGAAAGGACATGGATCGGGCTGAAAAGCTTGTTAGAAAAGCCGTTGAGATCAAACCCGATGACGGCTATATCGCAGATTCCTTGGCATGGGTACTCTTCAAATCCGGCAAAGTAGACGAGGCCCTTAAATACCTGGAAAAGGCCACCCGCAAGGTCAAGAATGATCCTATAATTGCTGAACATCTAGGTGATGCGCTAGTAGCCAGAAATCGTCTGAAAGAGGCGAAAGAAGCCTATCAAAAATCTTTGTCGATTAATCCGTACAACATCGTAGTTCAGGAAAAACTAGGGAAACTCGGTGCAACCGAGCCGGACAATTCTCAACAATAGCCGGATGAAATGGCGACAGTTGAAAACCATTATGGATTCAAATCTATCTGGTAATAACCATGCATAGTTGGGTCAAGAATTTCACCGTTTACATTTCAGGAATAGCAATCCTGTTGGTTTTTGTTGCTGAGAGTGGGGTACAGTCGAGTCCGGGGCCCAGGCAGACCCCAGCCACCACCGTCTGCCCCTCTTTTTCCATCCCTAGTTCAATTCTTGCCAGTGGTTTCGAGCTTGGTGGCGAAAAAATCCCCATTACTCGGCCAGATGTCAGGGCGAGGATTGAGTTTCAGATCAATTTTCTTTTGTTTGACGCTCGAAGTGTGTTGGCTGAATGGTTAAAAGAAAGGCGTAGATATTCATGGATCTTTGAGGAAATTTTCTCAAAACAGGGTGTTCCTCAGGATTTTACATGGCTTGCTCCCGTATTGCCCGGTGTTAGTCGGTCCTTGAATTCTCACCCTGTGCCTGCGGGTGTTTGGGCTTTAGATCGACCATGTTCTTCTGACGAAGGATTGGAAATGCATGATGATACGTGGAGAGATGATAGACTGGATATCCATTTGGCTACCAATTGTTTCGCTCATCGTATCAAAAACCTAAAACAGGAACTGGGAACCGGTTGGCTGATGGCATCGGTTGGTTATGTTTTGTCTTCAAAAACAGCCAAAGATTTGAGTGGAAAATGGGATTCCTCAAATGTGTGGGACATACCCCTGCCAACCGCTGTCGAAGATATGCTGAGTCGGTGGGCGGCCCTTAAAATAATAGGAATGAACCGGTCCTTTTTTGGACTCAAATTTTCAGATCCGCCTGCTATGACTTATGACAACATCACTTCTATTCAATTGGCCAAGGACCTTTCGGTTGGAGAAGTGGCCAAATTTGTCAAAGTATCCCCTAGGCTGATCCTAGAACTCAACCCTAAAATCAAGCCCAACTCAGGAATCTTTCCGGCTAAAACAAATGGGCGCCAAATAATTCACTCTATTGCTGTTCCTTCGGGGTCCGGTCACGTATTGTTGGAGAAGCTCCGGGAGTCTGGTTACTTAGTTCCAAGCGAGTAGAAATGAGGGGGTGTAGATGTCGATCGGTTACAAGTATGAGCCGAAACGCAGGTCTAGGTTTGCTCTTGACTATCCAGAAAAAACAACTTAATGTTTTCACGAATTAATTGATTTAACAACATCAATACCTTACACTGTTCCAACGGAGGCTCGGGAATGACTCTTATAAAATGGGACCCATTGAGGGACTGGTTAAATCTCCAGGAGCGGGTTAGTCGGTTCGGGCAATTGCCTTCAGAGGATTCCCCGGTGAAGAGGCGGGGCTGTTGGTTACCTCCAATAGATGTTTTGGAAACAACAGACGCGTACATCGTTAGAGTTGAATTGCCGGGAGTTGGCAGGGACAACATCAGCATTGAGCTTACGGGCCGAAGACTAGTGATATCCGGCCGTCGGGAGGAACGTGCCGCGACCGATTATGCCGCTTATCTTACTGCTGAGCGTGTGGAAGGTTATTTTGAGCGTACTCTCAATATTCCGGGT
Organism: Desulfomonilaceae bacterium; assembly: GCA_049967315.1. Classification (GTDB taxonomy): domain Bacteria; phylum Desulfobacterota; class Desulfomonilia; order Desulfomonilales; family Desulfomonilaceae; genus CAJBEZ01. The sequence goes on along the minus strand of JBMFSZ010000005.1, from coordinate 4,963 downwards.
TCAGTTGACGTTGACCAGGTCAAGGCTAGGTATGTCGATGGCATCCTGGACCTTTATCTTCCCAAGTCAAAAGAAGAACCTTACCAATGTATTAGGATTGAATGCATGGATTGAAAATTAGACGACAATTCTAATTAACGGCATTAAAAATTTGACTTGATTATGATTGCCAAAGATACATGGAAAACATTGATCCTTACAAGGCCTTAGGGGTAGGTCGAAATGCAACCGACGCCGAAATAAAAACGGCATACCGGAAGTTAGCTCGTCGTTATCACCCGGACTTGAACTCGAACAGTAAAAACGCAGAAGCCCGTTTCAAGGAAATTTCCCAAGCCTATGAAATCCTCAGCGACAAGAAGCGCCGAGAAGAATATGACATGACAGTTTCTGGGCGGGGGGGATTCTCCCAGGCGGGGTTTGAAGAGTTCTTTAGGAATACGTCGTTTTTTGGAAACGGCGGTTTCCAGAGAGATAATTTCGGTTCGTACAAATCCTTCGGAGTAAAAGGACCATCTCCAGTCGAAGACTGGTTTGCTGGAGCATTCGGGGCTAATCGTCGCATGAGATCTCCAAACGTCGAAACACCGAAGTCCTTTGGGATCGAACAAAATCTCGAGGTAACTTTTCTTGAAGCATATAATGGAGCCAAGAAATCGATTTCTACTCCATACAAGACTTTGGAAGTATATATACCAGCCGGTGTTGATAACGGTTCCCGCATAAGAGTGGGGGGACAGGGGCGACCATCACCCCGTGGTGGACGGGGAGGGGATCTTTTCTTGAATCTCAGGGTGAAGGAGCACAAATTATTTAAACGCGATGGCAAGGATATTCATTTGGAAGTTCCAGTAACAATCGGTGAAGCGTTGCTAGGAGCGAGGATTGAAATTCCCGCGCCGAATGGAAAGGTAGCTTTCAAGATCCCACCGGGGGTTCAGAATGCGACGCTTTTCAGATTTAGAGGTAAGGGGTTCCCTTCTTTGAAGGATTCCAGCCGTGGGGATTTCCTCATCAAGGTAAGCGTTGTCCTACCGGAAAAAATCGACAGCATCTCCAGAAAGCTCGTGGAAGAATTCGAAAAACTCAACCCTGTGCATCCCCGCGACAATTTCTTGAAAATTTGATCCGCTTTCTATATAATACTTTGTTTTAGTGTTGACTCCCCAAATTACTTCCGTAAAGAGGAGAGATACGATGGCCGATTACGAACAAGAAGAATCTATGGGATTTAAAGTTAGTGATAAAAGGCGTTTTTCGGCTGACGGAACCGGAACGACCGAGCCCCAGGAACAACCAGAAAAATCGGGTGAACAAAAGGAGCCATCGGCTGCCAAAAAGCAACCCGACGAAGGTCACAAAAAGAGAGAACGAGCGAGAAGAGGGCCTGTTGAATTTTCGGGATTAATCACAAGTTTGGCTCAGACGGCCTTGTTTCAACTTGGCCTGGTACGAACACCCGACATGAAGGATCCGATGGACCCAGACTTGGACGGAGCAAGTCAGACCATCGACATTATTGCCATGCTGGAACAAAAAACTAGGGGCAACCTGACGGAACAGGAAAAGAAGCTTATAGACGAAACTCTGTTCCAACTTCGGATGGCTTTCGTTGAAATGTCAAAATAGCTTTCCCACTTTCACGAGGAAATTACAGGAGAAATAAAATGTCTCGAGTTTGTGAAATCTGCGGTAAGAAACCCTTGAGAGGATATAATGTTAGCCATGCTCACAACCGCACGAAGAAAATATCGTTACCCAATCTTCAAAAGCTAAGAATTATAGAAACCAGCGGGCGTGTGCGAAGGGCCAAAGTTTGCACTCGATGCATCAGGGCCAATATGGTCACCAAAGCCCCCTAACATATGAACCATCGGGAGCCGCAAAATCTTGGGACACTAGTGATCCAGGATCAGACGGTTCCCATCCGTTCAACTTCCCTGACACCCTTGACCTTTTTCAGGGCGTTCATAATTCGGTTTAGATGTTCAACGTTACGAACACCTACCAGGAAGACGCCCTTGGCGCTGTGCTCACCAAACGAGTTAACGTTTGCCTGAATTATGTTGGAGTCATTTGAAGTGAAGACTCCACTGATTGCAGCAAGCATGCCAGGTTTATTTTCGCTTACCAGGCCGATCTTGACAGTTCGGACCAGAGACTGCTCATCATCCCAACTAGCGTCTACAAGTCTCTTCGGATCAGAATTGGGAAGGTTTGCACAGTCAAGTTTGTGAATAGTTACTCCTCTGCCGCGCGTAATGAAACCCTGAATAGGATCACCGGGCAATGGATTGCAACATTTTGCGAAATGGACCAGCATGTCCGTGAGTCCTTGAACCTTGACACCACTTTTTCCGGTGGGCCGCCGTGGGGTCTTGAGCTTTTCTTCAAAAGACAGAATTTTCTGCTGTTCTCGCTCACCTAATGGAACCAGTTTGGTAACTATGGCTTTTGCAGACTGTCGTCCATGGCCTATGGTCGCGTAAAGTTCGACCTCGGTCTTGAAATTGAAATCCTGAGCGATTTTGACTATCGCCCCTTCCTTTTCGAGGCGACTCAGATCCAACTTCCAACGTTTGAGCTCTCGGTCTACAGAGTCCCTCCCTACCTCGATCGCTTTTTCACGTTCCTGGCTCATAAGGAAATGGCGAATCTTGGTCCTTGCTCTTCCTGTCTTGACGTGCTTGAGCCAATCCTTGCCAGGTCTTTGGTGCGCGGAAGTTATTATTTCAACTGTGTCTCCAGTGGCAAGCTCGTACTTTAGCGAGACCATCTTGCCATTGACTCTTGCGCCTATACAGCTATTACCGACCTCGGTATGAATGGAGTAAGCGAAATCCAGAGGAGTCGATCCACGAGGAAATTCTTTCACCTCGCCTTTGGGGGTGAATACGTAAACCTCGTCCGGATACAAGTCGACTCTTACATTTTCAAGGAATTCACGGGGGTCCTCGAGATCCTGCTGCCACTCCATCATCTGGCGCAACCAATTGACGACGCGTGCGTCCTCAGGGGTCACAGACCTCCCTTCTTTGTAGGACCAATGAGCGGCTATCCCCTCTTCAGCTATCAGATCCATCTCGTGGGTTCTTATCTGAATTTCAATTCTCCTGCCATCTGGTCCGATGACTGTCGTATGCAGCGATTGGTAACCATTGCTCTTCGGCATGGCCAGGTAGTCCTTGAATCTGCCAGCCACAGGTCTCCAAAGGGAATGAATCAACCCCAGCACAGTGTAACACTCGCTAACAGAATCCAGAATGATCCTGAATGCCGTGAGATCATGTAGCTGATCAAATTCGAGCTTTTGGGTAACCATCTTTCGATGGATGCTGCAGATGTCCTTGTTTCTACCCTTTAAGACAGCTTTGATATTTTCCTTTTCAAGTCTTTCTCCGATTATGTTCAGGACCTTGTTTACGTATTCTTCTCTTTCCTGAACAGATTCTTCCAGCCTTCTTGTTATGTGATCATATCGGTCGGGCTCTAGATATTTGAAGGCCAATTCCTCGAGCGTGGTTCTGATCCAGAAAATTCCCAATCGGGCAGCGAGAGGAGAATAAATCTCCATTGTTTCCCTGGAAATCCGGGTCTGGGCCTCCCGAGGCATGAAGGATAGTGTCCGCATGTTGTGAAGGCGGTCGGCTAATTTTACGAGCAGGACACGAATATCCCGACTCATGGCGAGGATCATTTTCCGGAAGTTTTCAGCCTGTCGTTCCTCTTTGGACTGGAACGCTATCTTGCTGATTTTTGTGACACCGTCCACGAGAGCGGCAATTTCTGGGCCAAAGTATCGGTCTATGTCTTCTAGAGTAGTGAGGGTGTCCTCAACGGTGTCGTGCAATAACCCGGTGGCTACAGAGGCCTCATCAAGTTTCATCTGAGCCAGAATTGCAGCTACAGCCACCGGATGGGTCAGATATGGTTCGCCTGACATCCTGGTTTGTCCTTGATGGACTCTTGCCGAATAAACGTAAGCCGCCCTTATAAGGTCAAGATCCGCGTCAGGATAATAGGATTTGACCATATCCATGATTTCGCCGAAACGAACTATCCGGTTATCTGTGCGCTCCATACTACAGTTTTCTACGTGTCCTGTATTGTTCTCGAATATTAAGGGCTCGCTCTTAGGTTTGTGTATTCCCAACCCGTTTCTTAAAAACTAGTTTGAGCGGGGAACCTCCGAAATCGAAATATTCTCTTAGACGATTTTCAAGAAACCTCCTGTAAGAGAAATGTATGGCTTCTGGAAAATTGCAAAAGAAAGTAAAGACGGGTGGCGCAACGCGCCCTTGCGTAACATAGTAAATCTTGACCTTTTTCGAGCGATGGAGCATTCCGGGAGGATGGCGAGCTAACATCGTCTCCAAAAATTTGTTCAAAGTCCCTGTTGAGATTCGCTTTCTATATTTATCGAAGATATTGTCAATCAGGTCAAAAACTTTCACGCATCTGGTTCCCTGAAGCGCTGAAATTGATATTATCGGGGCAAAATCAAGAAACTTCAGACAACGTTTAATTTCTTCCACACAAACGCTAAAAGTATTCTGTTCTTTCTTTATAGTATCCCACTTATTGATCGCCAATATCACACATCGCGATTTGTCATGCGCATAACCAGCTATTCTGGCGTCCTGGTCAGTCACAAGTTCTTCGGGATCAAGCATTACAAGAACTATGTCTGAACGGTCGATGCTTCGAAAAGCCTTTTGAACGCTGAAGGTTTCTACGCGGTCTGAGATTCGGGTCCGACGCCTAATACCGGCGGTGTCTATGAACAGATATTCCTTGCCGTCCCGGCGCACAATTGTATCTATGGAATCTCTGGTCGTTCCTGGAGTAGGATTTGCGACTAACCGCTCTTCCCCTATCAGCCGGTTTATAAAGGTAGATTTACCTACGTTCGGCCTTCCGACGACTGCGATCCTGGGTAAGGTCACCTCAGATAAAGTCTCGG
>JBMFSZ010000004.1:0-22564 GCA_049967315.1 Desulfomonilaceae bacterium | reverse complement strand
TAGATTTCAAGGCATTTTTTGAAAATTTCTCGTCGGCAAAATTCGACATAGTTTGTTTCAGAGCTTTACCTAAAAAGGCGCTGAGTCTTTTGAACTTAAAAAAAGTATTGTGTCCACCTGGATACTTGATAAGGATGTTTTCCAAAATTCCAAAAAATGAAATGACAATTATGGAAAACTATCAGGAAGTTTGCCGCTGGAATGGTATTTTATCCTATCTAAAGCTTAATAGATCAGTGGTTCTTTATCAAATAACCAATTATTTTCAGGATTCCTGAAAAAAGTGATTTTGTTGAACGTATTCCAAATTTGGATATTTTTAGATTGTCTAACAATTCGCTTTTGTGATATTGGTTCAGCGACACAATATATAGTGGATACAATTGTATGACACGCGTGATTTGTATATGCAATCAGAAAGGTGGCGTCGGAAAGACGACAACGGCTGTAAATGTTTCGGCTTGCGTAGCCATATCTCACAAGAGGACTTTACTGATTGACATAGATCCTCAGGCAAATGCTTCTACTGGGTTAGGCTTTCGTCTCGGCGGTTCGGAACCATCAATTTATCAGGCGCTTATCGGTCATATGGCCCCTTCACTTGTTATCAGACCTACCGAGATTGAAGGTTTAAGCGTTATTCCATCGTCCCAGAATCTTATAGGCGCTGAAGTAGAATTGGTTGGTCTGGAAAATAGGGAAAATTTTCTTTTAAAATTAATACAGGCCATAAGAGATGAATATGATTATATACTCATAGATTGCCCACCCTCACTCGGTTTTCTGACACTAAATGCATTAGTTGCAGCACACTGCGTGATTATCCCCATTCAATGCGAATATTATGCCCTAGAGGGTGTCAGCGCCCTTTTAAATACAATTAATAAAATTCAACAAACTTTTAATAAGCATCTGTATATTCAAGGTTTTGTATTAACAATGTTCGATTCTAGAAATAATATTTGTCATCAAGTGGTTGATAATGTTAGACAACATTTAACCGACAAAGTTTTTAAAACTATTATTCCAAGAAACGTTAGATTATCCGAGGCTCCAAGTTTCGGGAAACCAGTGATGATTTATGATCCACAATCTACGGGGGCCACAAGTTATATGGCTCTTACAATGGAGATTCTGGATGCTCAAAATTAAGGAAGTAAACAAGAAACGTAATGCGCTAGGTCTGGGGTTGGACGCTCTAATTCCGCCTAAAGTTCAAGAAAAAACTGACTTATCAAACCTTCAGACCAAAATGGTACAGGTTCATCATATTCATCCCAATCCAAATCAGCCACGTCAAAGCTTCGACGATCAAAGTTTGGCCGAACTGGCGGCTTCAATCAAGGAAATTGGGTTGATTCAACCCATAATTGTTAGGCCAACTCAGAATGGATCCTATGAGATAATAGCTGGAGAGAGAAGATGGAGGGCCTCCGTTCTGGCAGAAATCGAGCATATTCCTGTAATAGTTAGAGAAGTTACAGAAAGTGAGTCTCTCGAAATAGCGTTGATCGAAAATTTGCAAAGAGAAGATTTAAATCCAGTTGATACAGCTGAAGCCTATGAAACTTTAATAAGGAAATTTTCTTATACTCATGAAGTGCTGGCAAGCAGAATAGGGAAAGACAGAACAGATATAACGAATCATTTAAGACTGCTAAAACTCCCTGAAACAATTAAAATCAGTGTTAGAAACCGTGAACTCTCGATGGGACACGCTAGAACTCTGTTGGCTGTCGATCATCTTGACACTCAATTATCTCTGTCTGAAAAAGTTGTGAGAAGAAAGCTTTCTGTTAGAGAACTGGAACGAATTGTTCAAAATTTTAAGCATAAGCGATCGAGGTCAAAAGTTCCTAATTCAGACCATAGTACAGCAAACCTGGAGAAGGATTTATCGAGAAAATTTTCTACAAAAGTTACCGTTCGATCTAATTCGTCTGGATCCGGAAAAATTGAATTTCATTTTTTCTCCCAGGAAGATCTGATTCGCATACTAGACTCAATAGGCTTTAGAGAAGAATTGACTTGAAAATAAATTGGCCACATGCTACTTTTAATTAGTAATATGCTATTAATTTTGTTTGAATTTTTATATGACACACCTTTGGGAACAATGTCTGAAAAAATTGCGAGATCAAGTAAACGAACACACGTTTGTAACTTGGCTTTCACCTGTACTCTGTGAAAATATCTCTGAAGACCAAATAATTTTATCCGCACCTAATAACTTCTTCGTAACCTGGATCAAAGATCATTATCTATCCCTGATTGCTGACACTCTTTTTGGAATCACAGGTAAGGAATTCCAAATTGAATTTAGAATTAGAGGCGAAGTCCAGAATGTTGAAGTAACAAAAGAAAAATCCTCCGAAAAAATCGATGATTTTTCAACCTCTGTCTTGAACGACGACATGATTCGACGACGAAACTTGAATCCAAGGTATACCTTTGAAAGTTTCGTTGTTGGTTCCTGTAATCAATTTGCGCATGCTGCCGCCAAATCTGTTTCTGAAAACCTTGGTGGAAGTTACAACCCGTTATTCATCTATGGAGGAGTTGGACTTGGTAAGACTCACCTAATGAGCGCCATCGGCTATTATGTAGCAACCAAAGATTACCGGAAAAACATAGCCTTTGTAACTTCAGAAGAATTTACCAACGAAATGATCAATGCTATTCGATTTGATAGAATGGTAGATTTTAGACAAAAATATCGCAAGCTAGATTTACTGATGATTGACGATATCCAGTTTATTGCTGGTAAGGAAAGGACTCAGGAAGAATTTTTTCACACATTCAATTCTCTCTATGAGGCTTCAAAACAAATTGTCATTACGTCCGACCGATTTCCCCATGAAATATCTGATATGGAACAGAGATTAAGATCCCGTTTCAGTTGGGGACTCATAGCGGACATGAGTCCACCCGATTTGGAAACAAAGATTGCAATTTTGAAGAGGAAGGCTTTTGAAGATTCATTCGATCTGCCAGATGAGGTGGCATATTTCCTCGCAAAACAGGTAGAATCCAATATAAGGGAACTTGTAGGTTATCTCATTCGTGTTATCGCAATGAGTTCTCTTCAGGGAATCCCTATATCAGTCAATCTTGCAAAGCTTGCTCTTAGAGAAATTTTACAGAGGAATACAAAGAGTGTCACGATAGAGGATATAATCTCTTATGTGGCTAAGTCGTTCAACATAAAAACTTCCGACCTCAAATCTAAAAAGAAACACAAATTATATTCTTTACCCCGTCAGGTCGGAATGTACTTGGCCAGGAATTTAACCGATCTCTCATATCCTGAAATAGGGGCTGCATTTGGTGGAAAAGATCACTCTACGGTAATCTATGGTACCAAAAAGATTGAGAAACGCCTGGAGACAGATCACGCCCTAAAGACACTTTTAGAAGCCTTAAGAAAAGATATTAGAGGTATTTAATCTGTACAATAGCTGAATAAAAGCTGTTAACAAGTTGTGGATTATTTGAAGGATTGAGTTATCAACAAAATATCCACTTTTTCATCAAATGTTTATTCACAATGAAAAATGAGGTAGAATCTCGTTTTTGGTCTCTTCTTAACAAATTCACATGTCCTACTATAAGTACTAAATTTAATATTAAAAATAAGAATATAAAGTCATAAGGAGATCAATTCATGTTTTTTGAAATAGAAAAGGAATTATTGTCGGAAGGCATGTCAAAAATAGTTTCGATCACGGAAAGAAGATCTCCTTTGCCAATTCTCACCCATGCCTTGATTGAAGTTAAGGAGAAAGTATTATCGATTACCGCTACTGATCTTGAAGTAGGTATAAGAGTCAACTATAATTGCATTGATGGCAGTGATGGACTTGCCACAATCCCTGCCAGGAAATTCATGGAGATAGTCAGAGAACTTGGCTCTGGTCCCATAAGGATAGAATTGGGTGACCGTTTTAGATTAAAGGTAACTTCTGGCCGATCGTCATTTGATCTCGCAGGTATGGATCCCTCCGATTTTCCAGCCTGGTCGAGCACTGAAGATATCCAGACAAATGAGATAACATCTGACAAGCTGGTTCATATGCTCGAGAAAACCATCTTTGCATCATCTAATGACGATTCAAGATTCAACCTGAATGGAGTGCTGATTGAGAAAAATGACAAACAAACAAGATTTGTAGCTACTGACGGGCATCGATTAGCTCTCATCGATGAAGAAATAGATATGTCTATTCCTTCAAAAGTTATAGTCCCGAAAAAAGGTCTGATGGAACTTAAACGACTTCTTGAGAGCCAAAAAGAAAACGTTGAAATTGGTTTTGAACGAAAAAATCTCATCTTGAAAAGTTCTAAGGCCATGATGACGATAAGGCTGATTGAAGGCGATTACCCAGATTATCTGAGGGTTTTGCCAACAGACACAGCTATAACTATTTCGGCTAACAAGCCGGACTTGCTTCAGTGTTTAAAACGAATGGCCATTTTGACTTCTGACAGAAATAAAGGAGTAAACATTTGCATCAAGAATGGTCAGATGGAATTTAGTGTAAATCATCCTGATTTAGGCGCAGCCAATGATGTAATTGAAGTTGATTACAATTACGAATTGGAAATAATTCTGATACTTAATGTTTTTTATATGATAGATGCAATTGGTAACCTTGATTCAGATAAGATATTGATAGAATATTACAAGGATGGCGCTCCGATAAAATTTCTCAATGGTCCTGATTCAAATTATTTCAGTATAGTCATGCCAATGAGAAAATAATCTTAAAAATTATATTAAATTCAATCAGACTAAAAATTCGGAATATATTGAAAGGTGAAGAAACGGAATTGGTTGATTCAAATGACTATGGAGCTGAACGAATAAGAGTATTAGACGGACTAGAAGCTGTTCGAAATACTCCAGGAATGTATATTGGGAATACTGGTTCTGAAGGACTTCATCAACTAGTCTGGGAAGTTGTCGACAACTCTGTTGATGAAGCTTTGGCCGGTTTTTGTAAAAATATATCCGTAACAATTCATTTAAATTCATCAGTTACAATAGAAGATGATGGTAGGGGTATCCCAACGGATTTGCATCCTACTGAAGGTATTCCTGCGGCTGAAGTGGTAATGACGATTTTACATGCAGGCGGAAAGTTTGATAGTGATACATATAAAGTTTCGGGGGGGCTCCATGGTGTTGGAGTTTCTGTAGTAAATGCTTTATCAGAGGCTCTGAAACTTGAAATAAGACGTGGCGGAGAAGTTTTTAGACAGATCTACAAAAGAGGAAAAAAGCAGACTGAACTTGAAAAGGTTGGGGCTACAAAGAGAAATGGCACTAAAATAACTTTTAAACCTGACGAAGAAATATTTGGAACTAATGAATTTAATTATGAAATAATAGCCTCTAGATTGAGAGAGCTTGCTTTTCTGAACAAAGGGCTGAGAATTAAATTTGAGGATGAACGGTCGCAAAAGGAACCGGTTGTTTTTGAATTTGAAGGAGGAATAGTTTCTTTTGTACAACACCTAAATAGAGCCAAAAAAACAATGGAAGGTAAGCCCATTTATATATTTGGTGAGCGGGATAACAACACAGTTGAATGCGCTATTCAATATAATGATGGGTATACAGAAACTATTTTTTCGTTTTGTAATAATATTAATACGTTTGAAGGAGGAACTCATCTATCTGGATTTAGGGCCGCAGTAACCAGAACCATCAACCAGTACGCGACGTCCAAAGGACTTCTGAAGAATGGAAAAAGCCAGCTTAATGTAACCGGAGATGATCTGCGAGAGGGATTGACAGCAGTCTTAAGTGTCAGAATGCTGAATCCACAGTTTGATAGTCAAACTAAATCTAAACTTGGCAATATGGATATCAAGGGGATAGTAGAACAGTTAATAAATGACAAGCTATCCGAATACCTGGAAGAAAATCCTTCGACAGCCAAATGGATCGTTCATAAAGCGATGGAAGCTGGTAGAGCAAGAGAGGCTGCTAGAAAAGCAAGGGAATTGACCAGACGAAAAAGCGCTCTTGAATCGTCAACACTACCTGGTAAACTTGCTGACTGCCAGGAAAAGGATCCAGCTCAATCTGAATTGTTTATAGTAGAAGGTGAATCAGCGGGTGGGTCTGCCAAACAGGGTAGGGATAGAAGAAGTCAAGCGATCCTTCCACTGAAAGGTAAAATTCTAAATGTTGAAAAGGCAAGATTTGACAAAATAATACAAAGTCCAGAGATCCGGGTTTTGGTAACAGCTCTTGGTACTGGTATAGATGACGATTTCAACATATCTAAAATCAGGTACCACAAGATAATAATCATGACAGACGCTGACGTAGACGGATCACATATACGTACTCTACTATTAACTTTCTTTTTCAGGTGTGTGCCTGAAATTATATACAGAGGGTATTTATATTTTGCACAGCCGCCACTTTTTAAAGTCAAAAAAGCGAAAGCAGAACTCTATATAAAAGACGAAGCTTCACTTGAAGATATAGTGCTAACCAACGGACTGGAAGGTATCAGGCTTGTCCGGAAAGATGGATCATATGTAGAGGGGTTACTGCTTATAAATTTTATCAAAAGTGTTTTACGGTTGGAAAAAATTCTTAATTTGTTTGATAGAAAAAATATGGAGCCTGTAGTTCTTAAAGCGCTCTTGATGGAAAAATTTAACCAGGACATTTTCTACGATTATGATCAATGTCAGTCATTGGTAGACAGAATAGTTAAAAGAGCAAAATCCATTGAGGATGACATATCAATTGATGAAGTTAAAATAGACAAAGATGAGGAAGAATCTAAATATTTTATAAGCATAAGATCTCGGAGAAAAGGTATAGATAGACAGACCAAAGCTGATTTTGAACTGATTGAATCACCTTCTTTTCTCGAAATGTCAACAATAACAGAGAAGATCGGAAACGTAGGAGAATCACCTTTTATACTCGAAAATGAGCAAAGCAAAAATAGAACGGAAATTCCAACATTATCTGACCTTGTGGAGACAGTGATTGAACTTGGTCGAAAAAAGTTAAGCATACAACGATATAAAGGTCTTGGAGAAATGAATGCTGATCAATTGTGGGAAACCACTATGAATCCTGACAATAGAAAAATACTTCAGGTCACAGTAGATGATGCTGTAAAAGCCAATGAAATTTTTTCTACGCTTATGGGGGATCAGGTTGAACCGAGAAGAGAATTTATTGAACAGAATGCGTTGAATGTTATGAATTTGGATTATTGATCGAAATGATATTCAAAAAAAGCAGGCAATCTTAAAAAGTGCCTGCTTTTTTTTGAATTGATTACTTTTTAGACGATTGGACGAGGAAGTAAACCAGCTTTTTCAGCAATTTCTCCCACTTTTTCTTCCCATTCGATAGCCATTATGTGAACTCCGGCTATACCTTTCATGGACTGAAGCGTCTTAATTGTCTCAACTGCGATAGTAATACCTTCTTCAGCCTGCTTTTCTTTAGGCGTATTTTTCATTCTTTGAAGGAGTTCCTCTGGTACATCCATACCAGGAACATTATTCGCCATGTAACGGGCCATCCCGAAACTCTTGAATGGGGTTACTCCTCCTAATATGTAGACCTTTTCATGTAAACCCATGTCTACCACCTGTTTCATCCATTCTTCGAATTTCTTCAGATTGAAAATACACTGTGTCTGGATGAAATCTACGCCAGCGGCAACTTTCTTGGCAAGTCTGGCTGCTCTAATTTCAAATGGATCAGCGAACGGGTTAGCGGCTGCTCCAATGAACAGACTAGGAGCTCCCTTAATTTCTTCACCGCCAATAAACTTACCATCATCTCGCATCGTCTTTACGGCGCTAATAAGCTGAATCGAATCTAAATCAAAAACATTCTTGGCTTGAGGATGATCACCAAATTTTTGATGGTCCCCTGAAAGACAAAGCATGTTTTTAATACCTAGTGCGGCTCCGCCTAAAATATCACTTTGAATTGCAATCCTGTTGCGATCTCGGCAAACCATCTGCATTACAGGTTCCATTCCCTCCTGCATCATGATGACAGCTGAAGAGATAGAAGACATCCTGACCACAGCGGTTTGATTATCGGTTATATTAAAAGCGTCAGCTTTATCTTTTAAAAGACGGCATTTTTTCCGAATTACTTCAGCGTCAGCTCCACGAGGAGGCCCACATTCTCCAGTAACTGCAAACTGCCCAGATTTCAGAACTTTCTCGAGGTTGCTGCCAGATTTAAATTCGTCTGTCATCGCTGAAAATCCTCCCTAATCATCTTTCTAGGGCCTCCATCTCTATTGGTCCTCCAATCGTTGATTGGCATCACACTTGAGTAGCGATCCATCTGATTAAGAGACTTAAGTCGATCAAGAATTAGCTGCCATGCACAATCTATTTCCGGGTCTATCTCACATTTTCCTTTGGTTGAACCGCCACAAGGACCATTTAATAAACTTTTGGAACATCTTGCTACAGGGCAAATTCCGCCTGTGAAATATAGCTTACACTCACCACAGGTTTGACATCTTTCAACGTAATAACCTTCTTTTTTAGATCCACCTACAAATGTGGTGTTGAGAGCTGGATAAATTGGAAGGTCTTTGTACCTTTCTGCCATGAATTGAACACCAGCGCCGCAGGCCATTGATAGAATTGCCTCAACTTCTGACGCGACACCCTCGGCCTGTTCGACATATTCAGGATCACATTGGCGTTCAAGTGTTTTTTCGATAATTTCGATGGGATTTCCATCCTTGTCGCGAGCCATTCTCAATTGGCTTGAAAGAACACGCACCTCGTCACTCCCCCCGGTGAGACATACGGTCACACAACCACCGCAGCCCATAACTGCGATTTTTTTTAAACCCTCCAGCATCTTCATTATTTCTTCGAAGGGCTTTCTTTCACCTATAACCATCTCGTGCCTCCAATTGGACGTTCGAAAACTATAATAGGCGCTGAGTTAAGCGGCGTCGCTCTGAACACGATATCGCTTGTTCAAAGGACTTGGTCCGAGATCTTTAATTCTTTGAACAAATTCACGAGCGACCTCAGCAAAACGAGGTCCCATAGCGGCGCTCATATTAAACATCTCCAACCTTTCGGGTTCAAGGCCGACCTCTTGAATCAGTTTCTTGGTATAATTTACACGCGGTTTTGCAACCAGGTTTCCATGGATGAAATGACAGTCACCTTCCAAACACCCAGCTACATAAACACCATCAGCTCCTTTTTCAAAGGCTCTCAAAAGAAAAACTGGCGTAATTTTTCCTGTACAAGGTAGCCGAATTATGCGCAAGTTGGTAGGGTACTCCAATCTCATGCTTCCTGCTAAATCCGCTGCGCCATAAGCGCAATAATGACAGCAGAAGGCCACTACAATAGGCTCAAAGTCTGACATAGCTTTAGACTCCCGATTTTTTCAAAAATGAAAAATAGAAGGGCGCAATCTGCAATTTAGACCAAGAACAAAAATTTTTCAAGTTTGCGTATTCAATAAAAAATAATTGATCTCTAAATTGGTTCCCATTTTTCTCCAGAAGAACTAGCAAGCAAAAATTCCCGAATGACGTTTATATCATGCAATGAGTTAAAATTACGACGTTTTTTATTAGAAATTAAATTTTCATCAAAAAAAGGTCTTTTGTTAAACAGCCCTTTTAACAATCCTGACAGAGGGTAGCCGAGATTTTCCATACCTCCCTCGACAAGTTTGACATAGTTAGCAGCTTCCTTTTGAAAATCAACGATGACGCTGTAACCTACCCTAAACAGAATTTCCATATTGAGATTACGAAGTAGGAGCAAGCATTTATCGATATCATTGCCACAGACTTTTTCCAGAGCTAGGCTAATATAACCTGAAACCTTTTCTAAACTATATACGAAACTTTCATATTCCCAAGGATCTTTCAAATCTGCCACTATTACCTTATTTCCAAGATTAGCTAACTCCTGTGCAATTCTGTTAATAACCAAATGATCTTTTACAAGGTTCAAGCAGTCACGAAATAATTCACCATTTGAAACTAACTTTATTGGGTAATCAACTAATGTAAAAGAATAATTATCCACTTCATTTAAAAAACCTTGGTCAGGGTTTTGCAGAGAAAAGTTTTTTGAGGAAGGACTGATGTACTGATAGATATTTAATGCTTCTTCAAAATCCGGAAAACCTTTGTCAGCGAGACGAGCATTACGCAATTTGCAAGCGATATCTTCAATCTCAACAAGCGATGAGGTTGCGAGGTTTTCCATAAGATTAAAATAAAAACGATCATCAAAATTAAAAATATATGATATCAATATCTTAACAGTATCTTCATGTGCCTTATCTCGGAAGTCTACAAAAAACATGTTGTCTAAAGTAAAATAGGGTAAGAAATCTAGCTGTTCTACTAAATCAATGTCTAAACGCGCCGAATTCACTTTTATTAGTTTGTGCAATATGGTCATCAAACATTCCGGATCAACAATTCCTAAAAATTGACGGACTTTTTTTTCGCCTAGGGTCACTATTTTGTTGAGCCAAAAAGCTGCAGATTGGAAATCTATAACTCCCTGTTTCCATAGTTCTAGATCCAGAATGTACTTAAATTGTCTGGAGGTTGTTAACCTAAGCAGAGGGTCAGCGTCGTCAACTCCTATGGTTTTGACAATAAAATAAATTTCTTCCTCAGATATTCTTCCAATTAAATCATTAGATTCAGAAAGGTTCAGAAGAAAGGCTTGACGAGCTAAAGGACTAAGCTTTCGAAAAAGATCGAGTTTTCTTTCAAGCGAGAGATCATCCAAATGCGTAATAATTTTTCTATCATATTCATTTAGACCATTATTTTTCATGACAAGAAAATATCTTTTTCGTAATGTTAAATCAATCCACACAGATTATTATACTGTCTATACATTAAAATATCAGGTCAGTATGAGCAGTCCCTCATCTACATGGCATCTAGAAAAGAAAATTCTTAGCTAAATGGAGGAGAAAAAAATGGAAAAACTTATAGGTAAAGCAATTATCGCAATGGGCGGAGGTCCTACAGCTGTAATAAACCAATCATTAATCGGCGCGGCATTGCAAGCACGGCAATATCCACATATAACTCAATTTTATGGGGCCTTTAGAGGCGTTGAGGGATTGGTGAATGAAGAATTTGTAAATTTAACTGAAGCGACGAAACACAATCTTGAAATGGTAGCTCTTACTCCCGGCGCGGGAATAAGGAGCACCAGACTCAAACCAGATGAAGAATTTTGCAAAAGAATTTTTGATGTCTGCAAAGCTCATGGAATCCATTATTTCTTCTATATCGGGGGAAACGATTCAGCAGAAACATGTCGCATTGTAAACAAATTCGCTATGGAAGCGGGCTATGAATTACGAGTTACACATATTCCAAAGACAATTGATAATGATTTAAGAGTCACAGATCATTGTCCTGGCTATGGGTCAGCGGCAAAATTTGTGGCGCAGGCATTTATGGGGGTAAATCTCGATAATCGATCCTTACCAGGTGTTTACATTGGTGTAGTCATGGGACGCCATGCTGGTTTCTTGACGGCCGCTTCGGTCTTTGCAAGAAAATATTATGATGATGGTCCGCATCTTATATATTTGCCAGAACGCGCTTTTGATCCGGAAGAGTTTTTAGCTAGTGTAGACGCGACGTATAAAGAATTTGGACGAGTAGTGGTAGCCGTATCAGAGGGTATAGCAGATGCCTCGGGCACACCTGTAGTTGCAAGTCTTTTAAAAAATGTTGAAAAAGACGCGCATGGAAATATTCAATTATCCGGTAACACTTCGTTAGGTGACGCTCTGGCCGAACTCGTCAAGAAGCGGCTAAACATAAAAAGAGTCAGATCTGACACTTTCGGATATTTACAAAGATCATTTCTAGGATGTGTAAGTACCGTAGATGCCAATGAGGCTAGAGAAGTCGGGGAACGAGCTGTCCAAATTGCCGCATGGCATAGAGTGGATGGTTCAATCACAATAGAAAGAGTAGGAGATTATGGCGTTCGTTACAATTTAACACCTCTCCAGGATGTGGCAAAAGAGACTAAAAGTATGCCTGATAACTTCATTCACGGCGTTAATAATGTTACCGCGGAATTTAAAATGTACGCTCGGCCCTTGATGGGAGAACTTCCAGTTTACGAACGGATACAGGCTCCAAAGGTGGAAAAGATTCTGAAGAAGTGAGATATTGGTCATTAATTCTTGGTATTTTGGAGGCCGAATGCGTAGTGATTTGATGAAAAGGGGTCTTGTCAGAGCGCCTTCACGAGCTTTGCTTAAAGCCATGGGACTGACTGATGAAGAAATTGAGAGGCCTTTGATAGGCGTAGTTAATTCAGCGAATGAAGTGGTACCTGGTCATATTCACCTAGATCGAATAGCCGAAGCAGTAAAAGCCGGTATAAGAATGGCTGGAGGCGTACCTCTGGAATTCCCGACGATAGGGGTTTGCGACGGATTAGCTATGGGTCATGAGGGAATGAAATATTCCCTCGCGTCGAGAGAACTCATTGCAGATTCTATTGAAATTATGGCTCAAGCTCATCCTTTTGACGGGCTAGTGTTGATACCCAATTGCGACAAGATAGTGCCCGGGATGTTGATGGCCTCACTAAGACTTAATTTGCCTTCTGTAATGGTTAGTGGCGGGCCTATGATGGCAGGAAAGTTTCAAGGTAAAAAAGTTGATGTGATTACTGTGTTTGAAGCAGTAGGTATGGTAACATCTAACAAAATGTCGACTAAAGAACTGGCAGAACTGGAAGAAGAGGCTTGTCCAGGGTGTGGATCTTGCGCAGGTATGTTTACAGCGAATTCCATGAACTGTCTTACAGAAGCTTTAGGGTTAGGCCTACCAGGAAATGGAACCATCCCTGCTACACATGCCTCTCGAATAAGACTGGCCAAATTAACTGGTATGAAGGTCATGGACCTGGTGAGTAAGGAAATCAGGCCGAGAGATATCGCTACTGAGGAAGCCTTCAAAAACGCAATTGCTGTAGACATGGCCTTGGGATGTTCAACAAATACGGTGCTGCATGTTCCAGCAATAGCCAAAGAAGCGAAAGTGGCGATAGATTTAAACTCATTCGACACGATTAGTTCAAAAACACCCCACATTTGTTCGCTTTCTCCCGCCGGGCCACACCACCTTGAAGATTTAAACTCCGCAGGTGGTGTTCAGGCTGTTTTAAAACAGTTGATTGATGGAGGATTGGCAAATTCAAATGTAATGACAGTAACGGGTTCGCTTCTCAAAGATAATGTGGAACATGTAGTAGTCAAAAACTCGGAAATAATAAGACCGCTGAATAATCCTTATCATTCTAAAGGTGGAATAGCCATACTCTATGGAAATTTGGCCCCAGAAGGTTGTGTTGTTAAACAATCGGCTGTTTCCGAGCAAATGTTGAAAAATACTGGTAAAGCTCGAGTTTTTAATTCTGAAGAATCTGCGGTTGATGAGATTCTGTCGGGGAAAATCAAGGCGGGAGACATTGTTGTTATCAGGTATGAAGGTCCCAAGGGTGGGCCCGGTATGAGGGAAATGCTCAATCCAACATCCGCTCTAGCAGGTATGGGATTAGATACAACAGTTTCACTGCTTACAGATGGTAGATTTAGTGGAGGTACTCGGGGGGCCGCTATTGGTCATATTTCTCCCGAAGCGGCACATGGTGGACCGCTGGCTCTTGTGAAAGATGGCGACGAGATAACAATCGATATTCCAGGCAAGAAAGTGGATTTAAAAATATCAACAAGCGAATTTGAGCAGCGGCGAAAAACTTGGAAGGCGCCGCCACAAAGAATAACGGAAGGTTATCTGGCGCGTTATGCTGCAAGCGTTAGTTCAGCGGCTCAAGGCGCTATTTTGACATAGGAAATTGATTGAACAAGCTTGACCTATCAAGTTATTCAGATAAGGACGACCAGCATTTCATGGGGGTCGCTTTAGTTTTGGCCCACCGGGCTTTCAGCCTAGGAGAAACCCCGGTGGGAGCCGTTATAATTAAGAATAAAAGAATAATAGGAACAGGTTTTAACAGAGTTGAACTAGACCATGACCCGACCGCTCACGCTGAGATAGTTGCTCTAAGAAAAGCCACGAGAAACCAAAGGGATTGGAGATTGAAAGAAGCCACTCTTTATGTTAGCTTAGAACCTTGTATTATGTGTGCTGCAGCTTTGTTGAACGCTAGAGTGCGCCGGGTGGTCTTTGGCGCGTGGGACAACAGACACGGCGCATTTGGAAGTCTCTTTGACTTGAGCCATGACCCAAGATTTAATCATGAAATAGAAGTAAAACCAGGACTAATGAGAGAAAAATCAGCAACATTGTTGCGGGAATTTTTCAGACAACAGCGGAGAGATGCCCGAGAGGTCGAAGGGGGTTGACTCGAAATCAATTGTACCCGTTAGGGTACCGGGGGTTCGAATCCCTCTCTCTCCGCCACTTTTCATGCCATTCATGATTTTATTGTCCGTTTTAAAAGCCTACATACCACAAAATGGGGTTTAGTCTGGTCACTAACTGGGGGGGATGGTATAAGCGCGAAGCGCCTAGTCCCATTCGAGGGTGTCAGGAGACACGCTTGAAATTAATTCGTGGTTCGGTCAAATTATGCTGAAAATCGCCATTTTTCTATATTGGGTAATTTTACTTGGCGAGACGAAAATTTGGCGACGAGAACTTTGTGCACTAATGGAGACGTAAAAAATGTTCGAAGAGTTTTATGTGTCAGAAACTGAGATGGAAAACTACTCAGAAAATGATATCGATCGGTTCAACCTGTATTTGGAAGAACGTCTCACTGAGATGAATTTGGATCCGGAAAGAGATTCAGAGCTGGTAGCTAAGGAAGCCAAACATCTGGTTAACATGTATTTGACTAGTGATCCTGAAGAATGGCCGTTTTAACCATCTTGTTGAAATTTTTACTCCATCACTGAAATAAGTTAGTCACAGTCAGGAAAATAATAAGACAACTCATCTAAATGAACTGTTATTTTAGTCTTTCTTTTCTATCTGAGTTTATAGGCTAGATCTGATATTCGGAAATGTTTGCTTTAAAAGCCGAATTTTTGTTGACCTTCACTGACCCCATAAGCTATACTAAAAAATCGAAAGGTTTATCATGACGCCTCAATCCTGTAAACTGGATATCATGATGACCTTTTATTTTTTCAGTAAAATCTAAAACTAAATCCAGCCCTCCTGGTAATACCAATCAATAGTCTTTTTCAAATTTTCTTTTAAAGAGTTTTGTGGAAACCAACCAAGATCATGATAAGCTCTCTGAGAAGAGCAAATCCAGTACCACTGGTCAATTTCCGCAATTTTCTCGCTTCTAAGCAGAAGAGGTTTACCGAGAAGATTCCCTATGATGTCAGTAAAAAAGCCTACAGTTTTCAGAAAAAAGGCCGGCATTGGTAAAATTACAGGGTGAACTCCCATCAATTCAGCAATGTCTGCTATAAACTGACGCCACACAACTGGTTTTGGATTTGCTATGAAATATATTTGATTGATACTTTTAGATAAAAAAGCCGCTCTTTTAATTCCTGTAACCAGATCTTCCACAAAAACCACGCTTACCTGCCGTTTTCTACCAGTTAGGCAAGGTATTAGTCGATACTTACAAGACTTGAACACACCTAGAACGTCGGTATCGCGGGGACCAAAAACCGTTGAAGGTCTTATTATGACGTAAGGTATGCTATTCCCATATTCCTTGACAACCTCTTCCGCTTCCAATTTTGATTTCCCGTAGAGAGAAACAGGATTAGGTGGATCATATTCGGACACACTGGTTTGCGCGTCTAACGCGGGGCCACTTGCCGCTTGGGAGCTCACGAATACAAATCGTTTAAATCTTTTAAGATCGAATGTTTTAAGGATAAGGTCCAATAAATCCCTGGTCAAATACACATTTGCGATTCGGTAATCCTCATAATTCAAGGCTCTGGTAGCGCCAGCTAAATGAAAAACATAATCAAAATTACTGTTAGATCGAATTTCTTTTTCGAGATCACCTATTGGAAAAATGTTTGCCTTTGGTAAAATTAAATGTCGCGGTTTGCTTGGGTCCCTAACCGGACATAAAACTTCGTGCCCTTCATTCAATAAAGATTCTGCCAAATGACTACCAATAAAACCGGTAGCGCCAGTCACTATGCAACGCATCCAATTAATCCAGCCAGGAATATAAGGTTACTGTCCAGCTAAAAATCATAAATTTTTCAGGGAATTTCATTAAAAAACCCACAACAGTTACGGAAACATTCTGTTTGAAGAGAAAAATTTACATTTCTAGAGGGCATCAGTTTATTTTGTAATAAGCTAGTATATCATAAAAAACTTTTCCAGAAATTAGTCAAAGACGAACTAAGCGAATTTCACGAAATCACTTGACTGGACTCGGGAACTGCAATAATATTATTCGATTATGGATTAATCCATTGCGAAATTATTGGAGGCTCTAAAAATAAATGGCTGTCAAAATAAGATTGTCCCGACATGGATCGAAGAAAAGACCTTTCTATAGAGTAGTAGTAACTGACTCAATTTATCCTAGAGATGGCCGGTTTCTGGAAACCTTAGGAACATATGATCCAAGGAACAAGGTCAGTGGTATCCGTTTAGACCAGGAAGCTATTCAAACCTGGATAAACAAAGGGGCTCAGGTCACAGATACTGTTAAAAGAATCATTAAAACTCTCAACCGGCCGAATCCTGCTGTGTAGCTTTAATCAACCAAGCCGTTTGCATTTTTCATACAGGAACAAATTTTTATTCCCTGAGGTTTGGTATGAAAGAACTTGTTGAATTCATGGTTAAAGCTATGGTTGACCATCCAGAAGAAGTAGTAGTCTCTGAAAAACAGGACGAACATGGACTGATCCTTGAATTGAAGGTTGCTCCTGGCGATTTGGGACGCGTAATTGGAAAACACGGAAGAACAGCCAAAGCAATTCGAACAGTGCTCAACTCGGCGTCTACAAAGAGAAAAGAGAAGGTTTCATTGGAAATACTTGAATGAGCTAATGAAGTAAGAGGCTTTTGAGAAACTCTAAGTACTGGATGAAAAACCACCGATTGATAGTTGTAGGGAAATCGTTGAAGCCCATAGGATTAAAGGGCGAACTCAAAATATTCCCATATACAGAGTCCCCTGATATTTTCAATCAGTTTGAGTACCTCTTTATTGAAGGAGAGTTGCTCGAAGTCAGGAAAGTTCGTAATAGCAAAGGAGCAGTTGCTGTTTTTCTCCACGGGGTTGAAACCTACGAAGACGCAGACAAATTAAGGGGTAAGCTAGTTCAAACCTCAACTTGCTTCTTACCTGACATAGAAAAAGATGAATATTACTGGTTCCAGCTTATAGGCCTTGAAACATTTGATGCAAAAAATAATTATCTTGGATGTGTTAAATCTCTCATGAGAACGGCTGCTCATGACATTCTTCAAGTCAATAATGGAACCAAGTCAATAATGATCCCGATGGTAGATGAAATTGTCAGGACAGTTGATTTGAAACAAAATCGTATCACGGTAGAATATTTCGAGGGAATGAACCCAGATGATTAACATCGGGGTGTTAACGATTTTCCCGAATATATTCGTATCCTTTCTGTCCTACGGGAATCCGGCCAGAGCAATTAAAATGGGCCTTTTGAAAATTGAGGCCATTGATCTTAGACAATTTACAGAAGATGAACGCCGAACTACTGATGACTACCCCTATGGAGGAGGTACAGGGATGGTGATGAAACCGGAGCCAATTGTAAAAGGTATCCGGTATGTCAAAAGTTTAGTCGGTGAAGGTTATGTGATTCTTTTGACACCCCGGGGTAGACCTCTAAATCAAGGGATCTTTGAAGACCTTTCCAGGAAGAAAAATATTCTTCTAATTTGCGGTAGGTATGAGGGAATTGATGAAAGAGTAGGATGCTTTGTGGATGACGAAATTTCTATAGGGGATTATGTATTATCAGGTGGAGAAACAGCGGCATTTGTGTTGATCGATGGAATAACACGTTTGATACCAGGAGTGCTTGGGGCTGATAGTCGAGTGGATGGAGAATCATTTTATGATGGATTACTGGAATATCCACAATATACAAGACCTCGGCGGTTTGAAGGATTAGAAGTCCCCAGTATCCTTTTAGAAGGACACCATGAAAAAATTCGTCTTTGGAGACGAAAAAAGTCTCTTTTGAAAACCATGCAGAGGCGGCCTGATCTTTTAAGATGTTTGGAGTTGGATGAAGAGATCAAAAAGCTTTGGAAAGAAATAGAATCAGAATCTCTGGATTAATTGGAGTTGATCATGAATATCGTGGAGCAATTACAAAAAGAGCAAATACGTATGGATGTCCCGGATTTTAGATCCGGAGATACAGTTAAGGTGCATGTTCGAATTGTCGAAGGAAACCGAGAGAGAATTCAGGTTTTTGAAGGAGTCGTCATAGGAATAAACCGGAACGGGGCTGGCTCAAGTTTTACCGTTCGTAAGGTGTCTTACGGCATAGGAGTAGAGCGAGTATTCCCTCATGATTCGCCTTTGATCGATAAAGTCGAATTGGTAAGCCGAGGAAAAGTTCGTCGTTCAAAAATTTATTACATTAGAAAACTTAGAGGAAAAGCCGCCAGAATCAAGGAAAAAATGGCTACACTCTAATTTAGACTACAATGCCACCTGACGACAAATATGAACAGAAGGCTTTTTCGTCAGGCTTCAAAATCATCGCAGGAGTTGATGAAGCCGGCCGCGGACCGCTGGCTGGACCAGTAGTCGCGGCCGCCGTAGTTCTTTGTCCGGATAAAGGAATAGCGGGCCTGAATGATTCCAAACAACTATCCGAACCACAGAGAGAAAAACTATTCTCTAAAATTCAAGCGAACGCTAAGAGTATAGGGATAGGCATAGTCCAACCTGATATTATTGACACCGTCAACATATACCAAGCAACTCGACTTGCTATGAAAAACGCTGTGAATGACCTTCATCTTATTCCTGAATTTTTACTAATCGATGGACCCTTAGTCATAGATGTTAAAATGCCTCAGCAGCAAATCATAAAAGGAGATCAGCTTTCAAATTCAATAGCTGCCGCCAGCATAGTGGCCAAAGTTACCCGCGATAGAATAATGGTAAACCTCCACGAACAATTTCCTTTATATGAATTTAAGAAAAATAAAGGGTATGGAACAAAACAACACACTGTAGCGCTTCTGAAACATGGGCCATGCCCGGCGCACAGAAAAAGCTTTGGTTTAGTGAAGAGTTTTTTTGGGCAAGATCTCTTTCGGGGTTAGTTTTCCATTTTAAGGTTTTCAAAAGGTTCCAGTCGAATGTCGGGTGAACTGTAGAGCCCCCGAATTCTGAATGTAGTAGTGAGAATTTTACCATCTTTGGTGATCAAATTTCCGAAAAGACCGGAAACTATCGCGTCAAGACCTACAAGAGGCGAAACCTTGACTTTAAAGTCAATGCGGTTTTGATCACTAAAATACATTCCAGACGCATCAATCCTGGCAGCATCTGAAAACAACCTCAAATCTTTGAAAATCCATTTGTTGTCAAATACTTCGCTTTTCCATGTGATTCGCTGGAAAGGTAAGCCATGTCCAACTATATCCGGCAGATGCCCCCTCATCAAGGATCCCAAATTGATTAAAGAGAAAATTTTGGATAAGATATCAAATTTATAAATTATGCCATCTCTTAGATCGATATTCAGAGTTCCAGTCTTATAAATGCCATTATTTTCAAATACTGCCCTTAATTTCCAATCCATGTTTCCGGTGACATCCATACCTCCGTCAACTTTCAGTGTTTCTTGAGCGGATGTGAAAATTCTTTCAAAACTTAAATTACCCCCTTGAAAATCAATTCTTAAGGGGACAGTTGTCTGGAATCTGATATCAAAATTGGCAATGCCTCTTACAATTCCATCCGCAAAGTTCATTTGCCATTTTGTCGCTTTTACTAACCCTCCTCCGCCGCTCAATTCACATCGAAAATCCTCAAACGAACGCAGTTGTGTTTTACCTTTAATGACATGAATATTTCCTGAGAGTTGGGATTTAGCCAAATAACGAATAAATGAATTGGTTCGAATCCATTCTTGCCATGTTACCGAACTTTTTTCACCTGGGGGAGCAGTGAAGTCAGTAGTGTCTAGGAAATCTGACTCAATAGTAAACTTCAAAATGGGAGTTGATCCTTCCGCAATGGAAAAATTTCCAGAAATCAGGGAACTTCCGGTTCTAGATCTTTCTATGGACACATTCACAAATTTGGATCGTTTTTGATAGGATCCGGTTATGCCCTCTGTAGCTTTTCTGAGGCCTGGTATTCTTAAAGACACGTGACTAAAAATTATGTTGGCTTCAAAATTAGCTTCCCGATTTTTCTCCCTCCTTATGGTTAAGTCACCCTCCAACCTACCACCAGTTTGCATTTCTAGAGCCGGGTGAGCAAATGGAATTAAAGCAGAAGTCGGAACTCCCTTGGGAGGCAAATTTACCGCAGCAATAAACTTACCATCGTAGTTCAAAACCATTTTTCCGGATATACGGCAAGCATCTGTAATCAAATAAACTTCATCTATTGATATGCCTTCCGGGTTTCGGTTTCCTGAAAAATCAATTCGTGTGGCAATCCCCGTTTTCTTTTTTACGTAGGGGACGTAGCTTATGGCTGCGGCAGAAAGGTCTACACTCCCAGCAAAACCAAGATTCGGGGTCTTTCCTTTAGCAATCAATGATATGGGAGTGTTGCCAGTTATATTCAAATCTGTTGGGATTATGCCTAATTTCCGAATATCAGGGCTGGCTAATTTGCAATCAACTTTCAAGTTCCAATCAGATTGAGAAAGCTCGCCATTAAATTCAAAGGGACTATCTCCAATTAATCCTTTGACCCCAGAAAAAGTGACCTTAACGCCCCTAAATCTAATATCACCATTAATCTTTCTTATCGGTAATGCCAGCCACTCTGTTTTGAATTGAAGTTCCTGAATGGCAACTCGACCTGTAAGAATTGGATTTGTTAGAGGGCCTTTCACGTCCATAGTTATGGCCGCTGAACCTTGGCTATCAATTATGGCTTGCACATAAGGCGCAAATTTGTTCCTAAAAGGTTTGTGTGAAAGCACTTCAAGAATATCAGGCGCATAGGCGTTGGCGGTTACGAACAGATCTACGGCAGGGGCTTTTTTTAAATTTGAGATCCAACCATTTATAATAACCGGAGAACTCCCAAGAGAAAACCTAATTCCCTTGAAAAGTATTTCGGAAGGATTCAATCTCATGAATCCGCTAGCTTCCTGAATAGAAACAGGGTACCCTGGTACCACCCCAGATACGCCATTGAGGATTACATCAAAGTTCATATCAGCGTTTTTAAAATCCCCATGTTGCGTTGCCTGAAGGGAATTACTAAAAAACGAATTGACAATTTGAATATGGCCCTTCAAATCAGCCTTTTTAATACGAGCCCTGTCTGGTGCAGGGAACAAACTGAGCGGCAGGAAAGCTGAAATTTTCTGAATATCTATCTCGGCTCGTGAAATCGTAGTCTCCAACAAGGATTTGGGGCTGAGCCTATCCTTCAATCGAAATTTCAATGACGCAACAACCCCTGGAATGCTTATTTCTTGTAAATCAATGCTCAAGTTTTTATCAGATATTTCCCCAGCGAATCGGCTTCCTATCTTGTCGATAGCTACTCGAGATCTAATTAGTTTGTTGGACTGTACAAACCCTCCGGAAATTATACAAACGCCGCTAAAATCCCACTTGTTATGGTTATAACTGGCATCCAGGGCAAAACTGAAATTCGCTCTCGAAATAGGGATTTCAATTTGAAAATAATTGGCTAAGAGCAAAAAAGGTCTCATCGGACAATCGGAAAATTTAACGCTAAAGATTCTGGGAGTCTGAATTTGATTGGATGGGTTCTGAAAAGAAAAGCTTCCCTTAATCTCGAACAATCCCGCTGTCTTAAATTCCTTTGCCCTGCCTTTGATCTGGAATGAATCAATTCCCTTTTGATTCAAATTTACACAGTTTATGTATAGGTCATCAATTAGAGAACCATTTTTTGAAGCAGAAGGCCCGGAGGTCGTCTGGTCGGTCAGGACCAGGGTCCCGGCGTTTATTTCCAACCTTTTTATTTCCGGTCTGAACGGAAGAAAAATTTTATTTAAAAAGGATGAACTTGCCATCGAGGATGGATAAGTTGGCAATTGTATCAAGGGATGAGTCAAACGTAAGTTGTCAAAGACTATCGACCGATGAAAAAGTGCGCCTATATCAACATTACAATCGACTTCCTTTGCCTGGAATACAGATTTATTAAGGTCTGGGGATCCAATTTTAAGACCTGATATTGTAATTTTTATAAACGGCTTACCTGTTGCTGTGATTGAGCTTAAAAATCCAGCAAAGGAGAAGGCTACTATTTGGAATGCGTTCAATCAATTGCAGACATACAAACAGGAGATTCCATCACTTTTCACAACCAACGA
>JBMFSZ010000003.1:16891-23442 GCA_049967315.1 Desulfomonilaceae bacterium | reverse complement strand
CAACTCTGTTATCTTACATAAGCAATCAAGGATTATCAATGAAAGGTGCGATAACTGCAATCTTTGCACGAAGGTTTGCCCTGTAGAAGGCGCGCTTGTTCGTTCCTCGTTCGATTCCAGATTGTATATTTCCAATGAGAAATGTCTCAATTCTATCGGCGTACGCTGTGAAGCCTGCGCTCAAATATGCCCACAGGAAGCGGTAGCGGTTGCACAGAATGCCGCTGAAATAGAAATAGATACAATGGCGGTTGCCGTTTGCACAGGCTTTAATCCGTTCGACGCCACCAAAAAACCCAGATTTGGTTATGGACGAATCCCTGGCGTTTTGACCACCCTGGAACTCGATTCCCTATTAAGATCAGGTAATTTTGAACCGGCCGGTTTTGCCAATGGATTCAAATCAGTAGCGTTTATTCAATGTGTGGGAAGCCGTGATCCCAAATTAGGGTCAAATTACTGTTCCAGAATCTGTTGTGGTGTTTCCATAAGATTGGCCCGTCTCTTAAAATACAAGTATCCTGAGGTTAGACCGACTTGCTTCTACATGGATATCCAGACTTTTGAAAGGGAATTTGATAAAACATTGAATCAGGCTGAAAATGAAATAACATTTATTAGAGCGATTCCGTCAGAAATTCGGTTGGGTGACGACAATCGGCCCGAAATTATCTACAATGGAGACGATGACATAAAACAGATCACTCCATTTGACCTTGTTGTGCTTAGCATAGGGATAGCCCCAAAAGATCCCGACCTGCCAAAAGGTTTCCCGGCTTTATGGCAAAACCGGGAAGGCTTTGTTGGGGTAGAGGGAAACGATGTTACTGCCGGACACCCCGGTATCTTCGTTGCGGGGGCGGCTCAAGGACCCAAATCGATAACTGACTGTATTTCACAATCAATTTTGGCCGCGTCCAGAATCAAGGAATATCTGGAGCATACCAGGATGGGAGAAAAATGGTGAATAGGCGGGTCACAGAATCCGTTGTTTTGACTGGCAATTACCGGCTTAGAGATCAGATTTCAACTAGAGCTTTGATCTTGGGGGGTGATGAATACGGAATTAGGATTGCCGATCTTTTGAAACGAAACGGGTTTGAAACAACTCTTCTCGTTGACCCAAAGGACAGATTACCGGTGAGCCCGACATTTGAAACTATCCAGGGGGTTATTAAAAATGTCGACGGCTTCATTGGTGATTTCCAAATTGAGATTCAAACATCTGAAGGACCGCGTGATACACGTTGTGGTTTTATTATTGCGGCTCAACCAGCGGATAAACTCTCGAAAACCAATTTGTTTATCAGCGGTGGATCTGAAAAAATTTACAGTTTTTCTCAGTTCAAGCAGTTTTTGGATTCGGGTGGGAAGTTATCCTCAAAAGAGAATGGTGGCTGGTTGCATGTAGCCTTCTTCTTTGATCTAGGGGCTTCATCGGAAATTTCCCAGTTTGATACATTGTTGTCTATTCTTGACCGGCTTGAGATGTTTGATCAGATACAGCTATATGTTTTTACCCGAAATGTTAAAGTGGCGTCTACTGGACTAGAAGCAAGGTTTAGATATCACCGTCAACACGGGGTGGTGTTTTTTAAGTTCGATCAGGCCAAGCCCCTGATTGTAAAAAATGAAAAGGGTCTTATAATAGAATTTGTAGAACCACTCTTGAAAGAAGAGATGGAATTGGAGCCCGATATTGTAGTGATCGATGAAATCCTGAGGCCAAAGAATTCTCTCAACCCTATCCTAAAAATAATTCCTTCTTCTCCGGTTTGCGCTCCATATCTCCAGCCTGAATCCACCAGATTTCGTGGCGTTGAAACCCTAAAAGCCGGGATTTACGCCGTGGGACCTGCAAGAGGGGCTTTTGACCAAGAATCATTAGACGCCGATGTTGAAGCTGTGAGAGTTTCGGTGTTAAAGGCAGCGGATAATCTTTCCAGTCCTGTCTTCAAACAGACAGCTTTTATAGATCACGATAAGTGCGTGTTTTGTTTAACATGTTTCAGGCTATGTCCGCATGGAGCCATTGGGTTTGATTTTAGACCCAAGGTGGATCCTTTGTCTTGCGAGTCCTGCGGTATTTGTGTAACTGAATGCCCAATGAGCGCCATTCAGATGCGTTGCGGTGGCAATACTGTTTATTCAGCCCAGACAGAAGAGCCCCCAGGGAAAAAGAATACAGGGCAAACCGGAAAAATCAAATTGTTTGTCTGTTCCAAGTCTGGCCTACAGGCAGCCGCAAAGATCGATCCAAATTTCTTGAATGATGTCGAAGTGTTCGAACTTTCTTGCGCAGGCTCGTTGGATCCGGATTTTCTGTTAAAGGTTTTTCGTGAAGGCGCTGAGGGAGTTGTAGTGGCAGGTTGCTTTAAAGGGAACTGCGGCTCAGTCTATGGCTCAACTCTAGCTTATGAAAGGGTAGCCAAAATGACCAGAATCCTTGAACAAGCACAACTGGACGCCAGAAACCTCGAATTCATATTTGTTGCTGGCAACACTCCTGAACCTGTAATAGATGCCATAACCAGAGTTAGGAATCGAAACAAAAACAAGGAATAATTTTTTATTCATTAAATTTAACCGATGGGGCAATTGATGTCCAGAATCAACCTAAACAAATTGGATCCCCAATTCAAAAATATGGTTGCAGAGCAACCTGGAGGAGAAGGGCTAAAGGCCTGTTTCCTGTGCAAAGCCTGCACAGCAGCTTGCCCTATCCAGCCCCTGGACAAGCGCTATGATCCGAGAAAAATAATCAGGATGGTTCTTTTGGGGATGAAAGAAGAAGTCCTTAAAAGTGATTTTATCTGGCTTTGTTCATCCTGTTACGGTTGCCAGGAGGTATGCCCGCAGAATGTTCGCTTCACTGAGGTAATGTATGCCATTAAAAATTTGGCTGCCCAAGAAGCCTGTTTACCACCAGGTTTGACAGCTCAACGCTCTCTACTTAGGAAACATGGTCGCCTTTACGAAGTTGGAGAATTTGAAAACGATAAACGCATCAAATTGGGCTTACCTCCCATTGCGGAACATGCCGATGACTATGAGAAGCTGTTGCCAGATGTACCCACAACAAACGTGTAGGGCCATGATTGCTTCTATGATTTTAAATTCTATGAGTTTCTAACGGGTAATTTTTATGGAAGTTCTTCTGTATCTTGGGTGTACAGTCCCAATAAGAAATCTGAATTATGAAGTCTCGGCTAGACTAACAGCCCAAGCCCTTGGAATCAATTTTCGGGATCTCGAGGAATTTGGTTGTTGCGGGTTTCCTTTGAAATCATTGAGTGTTGAGGATACACTGGTTACCGCTGCACGAAATTTGGCGCTTGCTGAAAGAGAAGGGTTGGATATATGCGCTCTTTGTAACGCTTGCGCAGGAACTTTGAACGAGGTTGCCCATCAAGTCCGTACAGATCTCGAAATGAGAGAAAAAATTAATCGACGGCTTAAAACAATTGGGCTCCATGTTGAAGGAAAGGTTAAAGTTCGAAATTTCATGAGGTTATTGTGGGAGGAAATTGGAGTTGAAGGTATTCGTAAGACAGTTACGAAGCCTTTGCACGGCATCATGCTGGCCCCTCATTATGGTTGTCATTACCTGAAACCATCAGAACTGAATGTTGGATTTGATTCACCAGAAAATCCCAGAACCCTTTCAGACATGATAGAGGCTACAGGGGCCACAGTTGTCAATTATCCGTCACTGTTGGATTGTTGTGGTGGAGGGCTTTTGGGGGTCTCTGAGGAAGTAGCCAACGCAATGGCCGCCAGAAAGCTGATCGACGTTTCCAAAACTGGGGCACATGCTTTGGTATTGGTATGTCCGTTCTGCAACGTCATGTACGAAGGACAGCAGAAAAAAATCTCTAAAGCTACCGGTCTTGACCTGAAGACGCCTGTGGTTTACTATCCTCAGGCGCTAGGACTCGCTCTAGGTATGAAGTCCGAACAACTGGGCTTTAGACTTAATAGAATTAAGCCGACAAGTCTCCTCAAGATTGTTGAAGGGTGATTTGACGCGTCTGTTTCCCAACTCTTCCCAATTGCTATTGGGCCAGAGTTTTAGTTTTTTTTCACCATTAGGAGAATAAAATGGAATTTGAAGGCTATTCTTTTCCGGATGACCTGAAGTTTGAGAAGAATCATTATTGGGCCAAACTGGATGGCGACACCGTAATAACAGGCGCTGGTGAGTTCATATCCAAACAGGCCGGTGAAATAACCTTCGTAGACCTTCCGGAAGAGGGCGACGAACTGACTCAGGGTAAGCCTTATGGTTCGATAGAATCAGGGAAATGGGTCGGACGGATTTACGCGGTAATTTCCGGTGAGGTACTGGAAGTGAATACATCTCTGGAGGATGAACCAGAGAAGATAAACGCCGATCCGTACAACGAAGGTTGGATATGCAAAATCAAACCGTCAAAATTGTCTGATGAATGGTCCTCTCTGATGGCCGTGGATGAATCGTTCAAGAATTTTATTGCTGAGGAAATCAAAAAAATCCAGGAACAGAAGTAGGAATAGTCCAATTTTAAAAATGTACGAACAAGGGGAATCTCATCAATCCAGCATTTGAAAATAGCGGGGTGTTTTGGGGCTTCCTTTCGATAACCAAATTTTAACAACAATTTTAAAGCCATCGGAACTGTCGGAGAAAATTTATGGAAAAAGGAACTGACACAGTAAAACGTGGGCACGCTCAAATGTTGAAGGGCGGAGTTATAATGGATGTGGTTACTCCTGAACACGCCCGTATCGCCGAAGACGCTGGAGCCTGTGCGGTAATGGCCTTAGAAAGGGTGCCAGCGGATATTAGGGCCCATGGCGGCGTAGCTCGAATGAGTGATCCGGGTTTGATTCTAGAAATCATGGGAACTGTTTCAATTCCTGTAATGGCCAAATGTCGTATAGGTCATTTTGTGGAAGCCCAGATACTCGAAGCAATAGGTGTGGATTACATAGATGAGAGCGAAGTTTTAACACCAGCGGATGAGCAAAATCATATCGATAAAACAAAGTTTAATGTGCCATTCGTTTGTGGTTGCCGTAATCTGGGGGAAGCTCTTCGAAGAATTGCTGAAGGCGCTGCAATGATCAGGACTAAAGGAGAAGCAGGAACCGGGGACGTAGTTGAAGCTGTAAGACATGCGAGATCGGTTATTGGCGAGATTCGTAGGGTTAGCGCGATGCGGGAAGATGAACTGGCTGCATACGCCAAAGAAATAGGCGCGCCGTTAGGACTTGTGATCGAGACTGCTCAGCTAGGTAGGATGCCAGTGGTCAATTTTGCGGCTGGGGGAGTGGCCACTCCCGCAGATGCGGCTTTAATGATGCAACTAGGTGTTGACGGAGTGTTTGTCGGGTCCGGGATATTCAAGAGTGGTAACCCGTCAGCACGCGCCAAAGCTATAGTTAAGGCCGTTACCCACTATAATGATCCGAAAATATTGGCTGAAGTAAGTAAAGGGCTCGGAGAGGCAATGGTAGGGATCGGGGTGACCCAGTTGCCTGAAAGTGAACGACTTGCTGGTCGCGGTTGGTAATCATTCCATGAGAATTGGTGTACTGGCTTTACAGGGAGATTTTGAAGAACACTGTATCTGTCTCAAAAAACTCGGCGTAAAAGCTCTGGAAATCAGACTACCTTCCCAGTTGGAAGACCTCGACGGTTTAATCATACCTGGTGGAGAAAGTACCACGATAGGTAAACTGGCTACAGATTACAATCTGGTTGATCCTATCAGAACTCTCTCGATTTCCTCGGCAATATGGGGTACCTGTGGAGGGCTGGTTTTTCTTGCAACTGACGTTGGAAGAAATCAGCCTACACTCGGGCTTATAGACATGGTGGTGGAAAGAAACGCGTTCGGACGTCAGATTGAAAGTTTTGAAGAAGATTTGACGATCACTGGAATTCCTGGCGGGCCTTTCAGAGGGATTTTTATAAGAGCGCCCAGAGTCCAAAAAGTGGGCAGTGGTGTAGATATTTTATGTGAACTGAAAGATGGCTCGATTGTAGCCGTTCGTCATGGAAAACTTCTCGCTACATCGTTTCATCCTGAATTGACCAACGATACCCGGATACACGAGTATTTTCTCAGTATAGCTGCAAAGAAAACCCACGTTTAGAGCCCTTCCGTCGGGGCTCCCAAAAAAAATGCCCAAATTCAAAGCCATTATCGAATATGATGGAACGAACTATTGTGGGTGGCAGCTCCAGCCGAATGTTCCTACTGTCCAAGGAGAAATAGAACAAGCTCTAGAGAAAATTTTTCTTCAAAGAATACCAGTATATGGCGCAGGCCGGACCGACGCAGGTGTTCATGCGCAGGGGCAGGTGATTCATTTGGTACCGCCTTGGCGTCATCCTGCCCAAAACCTTCTCAGGGCTTTAAATTCCCTGCTCCCTCCTGATGTGGCTATCAAAGAAATCGGACAGGTTGACGACAATTTTCACGCCAGGCATTCCGCAGTTTCTAAAACCTATCGATATCGGATATTGAATCGCGAAATTAGATCGCCTTTGAAACGACTATATT
>JBMFSZ010000003.1:0-16881 GCA_049967315.1 Desulfomonilaceae bacterium | reverse complement strand
TGATTTGGACCGATTAAAAGAGGCTTCTCTCTTAATTGTTGGAACACATGATTTTGCTACTTTCGGGACCCCAACTTCTGGCTCCCCATCAACAGTACGGGAGATCTTCGAAGCCCAATGGCAAGAAAGTCCCCAAAATGCAACTTTGGCATTTAGCATACGCGGGTCAGGCTTTCTCCGCTATATGGTGCGCTCGCTAGTTGGGACACTGATTCAGGTTGGATCAGGTAAAGTGTCGGTCCAGGATTTCCGTGGCATAATTGATTCGTGCGACCGATCCAGATCCGGCCCTACTGCTCCACCTCATGGACTGAGTCTTATTTCAGTACAATACGGCCATTGAAAAAATTCGCCTATTTGAAAGGGCCCAATAAAAAACGCCGTCCATGGAGACGACGTTTTTTGACATAAACCAGCTTACCCTTAATCGTTCTAATCAAACGAGAAAATTTTTTCCTGTCCACCCGAGGGTGTAATGAACAATTGCAAGCCATTCGGTCCCGTAGTCTGAAGATAATCAAGGAACATTTCGTGGCTACCAGGCGTAAGCTCGACGCTTCCAGACTGAGTAACCGGTTTGCCTCCACCTCCTTCGGCGTTAACAACCAATTTTTTGCCAATAATTAGACGGGCAGCATCATGACAGACGATTCTGAATTTGTAGGTTCCAGCTTCCTGGTCAGAAAGAGAAAATTTGACATAAAATCTGATTCCAAACCAGTCCTCCCGTTTAGGAATCCCTGGAAATTCTCTCGAACCTCGGTCTACGGGATAATTTATAGATTTTGTAAAGAACATCCCCGCTGGTGATAGTTTGTTAAAGTTGGGCATTTTCTTGGTGTTCGTGGGCAAGAAGTATACGAAAGCGGGTATAAGACTAAGTTTACCACTATCAGACGCAAAACCTGTCAGTGGTTGGGCAGGTGAAAAGAGTTCTTCCGGCTTGGTTGGCTGGGAAACGAACAACTGTAGCTTGGGTTCGCCTTTTGGATGAAAGTAATCAACCGTAATGGGGTAACTGCCCTGTTGGAGAAATGCCCAACCCAATGCGCCCTGATCGCTTTTCGAACCTTGTTTAATCTCAACAATAGGGTTTTTGCCAATCATTAATTTGGCATAATTGTCAGCGACGAGTCTAAAAGCGAAAATTCCTGCCCCTTCTACATTAAAGAAGCCTTGATACTTCAAGCCTACCATGTCTACACGACCGGGAACTCCCGGGAAATTCCCACCCACAATATCCAGTTTAGGCGCTATCAATCGCCCTACGGGGGTCAACTTCTCGAAATCAGGTCCGTCGGGATAGTTTCCCTGTGGCACAAAATAAATGTGCCCCCACAAAACATCATAGGGTTTGGCCGGTTCTTTCCAACCAACCAATCCATTACTTATCGAAAACAATTCTTCAGGACCGGTTGGGGGTTGAACAAAAAGTTTCAACAAAGGAGCGCCCTTGGAATTGAAACTATCTAGTATTATGGAATGTATACCTTCGGCCAAATGTGTGTAACCATCTTTGGAAGCCGACGGATGAATACCATCATTTTCTATTACGGTTTTGTCGTCTATGCTAAGTCTTACTCCATCCTTCGATTGCACTCTCCAGCGAAACAACCCCTCTCCAGAAACCAAAAAGGTGCCGATAAATCGTAATCCAGTATCATCAAGTTTTTCAGGAAGACCTGCCGGCTGATTTTCGCCTTTGGCAGGGTCAAGATCCACCTTGTCCGTAGAGACGACCTTGGATGGCTTAAATGCGCTAAAATCAGGTAAGCCGGCAATATTCTCCGGTAACTTGAACACTCCTACAGTGAAGGCAGATTTCGATGGGGTCTGCTGCAAACCCGCATTAATGTGATTCTCAGTTGATGAAGACACACCGCGTTTTTCCGGGCCAACAGGCGGTTTGGACTGAGTTTGGTCTTGCGCTGGAACAGGGGTTCCTTTTTCCGGCCCGAGGGTCCGTCGGACAGGACCAGAAATACTCGGACCCTTAGTCTGTAGTGGACTTTCCTGTTTGGAAACTGATTGATCTGGACGGCCACTAGGTGGGGCCTCATCAGATGAGGCAACAGGTTGTTCTCCGGTTCCTTGGGTTCCTTTCTCAGGTGTTACAGAAGGCTTGGGTTGAGCCTCCCCAAGTGTGGCTGGCTGCTGGTTTGGGCCTGATTCCACCTGAAAGGATTCAATCTGGTCCGGAGGAAAATTTAGAGGAATTCTTTGCGTGGGGCCGCTCTTCTTCTTTATTACGAGATAATCTTCGGCAGAACCGACGTTCACTGTAAAAAAAGCGATTAAAATCAGTAGGAGCAATGAAATGCGACATTTTGATAACTTCATCTGACCACCTCATGTTGCCAAAACAAGAGCCTAAACCTCAGTAACAAGTTTATAGAAGAATTCTTATGAAAACAAATTTTCAAGCTTTAATCATAAGACCTCATGAATGTGCCGCCGTTCCAAATTTAAAGCCATGGGCTCAACAAAATTCAGATCTTCGCAATCTTTCAGGCGCTCGTACTGGCTCCTGGCTGCTCAAGGGACTCCTGGATATCTGATTCATCAGGTAAATCGCATGCTAGCTCTCTATCCTCTATAATTTCAACACCAGTCCAGGAACTGGGATAACGTTCTAAGAACTGAACCTGAAACGGTAGGTACTTCAAATTAGAGACTTCTTTTGATAAAGCTTCTGACGCGCAAAGTCCGATGAGTTCCCGAGGCCCCTCGGGCGTTACTGATTCCGATATGGCTTCAGCGGAGAAGTAACGAACATTAAAAGCCCCTTCTCTCAACGGATCAAACGCGACTTCATTCCTCTTATCTGATTTTGATTTGTTTGCATGATCGTTGTCAAAGTCACCCTTCGCTTCTACATAAACGAGGTTGGATTTAAAACGATAAATTGCCATAAGTGCTTGAGCCTGATCGAGAAAACTTTTACCAAAGAGAATTATAAGAGTATTAAGTAAAATATCTACAAGCGCTGAGAACATATAGATACGGAAAAAATCATCGTACGCTACTGAAAAACTGGGATATTGCATCAATATAAGCTGCAAAAAACCCACCAGGCACATTGTCGAACCCAGCATCAAACATATTAGCGCTGCGATCTTGTTCGAAGTCTTAACATATTCTGGGAAACTCTCTATTAGCGATCCAATAGTGGTTTCTCCATCTGATCCTTTGGTGGCCTTGGATCTCATCACCCGATTAGGCAGTCCTCTATGGGCAAAAATCTTTGAACCTTCTTCAATTATTGAAAAAAATAGAGACGGATGGCCCTTTCCCTCTACAATCATTGAATCCATCTCTCTTGCGGCTTCGGGTTTTTTTAAAGGAATCAACAATACACTGATAAATAACTTTAAGACACAAACAATAAGCAGGAATTTATAAAAAGGATAAGGAGACGGAAGTAAATAAGCCCCCCCAAATCCCAGGGACGCCAGGTAATTTGGAGCAGACTCCAGTATCTTAAAAAAGAAATGGATGACAATACCTACCGCAATTGCCTTCCAAATAAATTTCATATTCCACTTGATGATGTGGCCAGGAATATGTGAAATAAACTTGGCGTTGGACCATACCCTGCCCAGTAGATAAAAAATTAGAGAAGGCGCTGAATCGTAGGTAGTAATTTTCCCTTCTCTCAAGCCCTCCGTGATTTCATTCAATCTGTAAAAATTCTTTGGATCATGGAAAGTTAGCCTCATTCTACCTATTCTTCTAAGCCCACCGAATAGCCAGTTCAAACCCACTATTAGTCCAGCGCATGCCGCAACCGTGGTTATAAAGACACCAAACATGAACGGAACATAATTCAAGAGAAATTCATTCAACTGTTCCGGCAGCCTGAGTGGGAAGAATTCCTTAAGTTCATACAGCCTAGTAGCTGCTCCCAGACATATAAAAGCCCCCAAAGCTGAGGTCACTATCCCATAAAGTACGGTGTGGTTGGGAATTTTGACGGAAGAGCTAGACTTTCTCAATTTTAACGAGAACATTAGTTACCCCATCGTAAAATCTGAGAAAATCTAGTAACAAAGTTGATATCTTATGTCAAATGAAAATGATATATATAAAATTTAATGCTATTTGTTATCGTCAATATATCTTTAGCCGAGCTCGATTACTTTGGTAAGCTGTATACATATTCAATATGCCTATCACTATACTCGTTTGAGTCTTGTTTGTTTATATCCGGACACTAGGGATTTAAGATTTGCTTACTTTAATCCTTGGTGGAAAAGGGCCAGAAAATTTCGAAGAATTTACTCCTGCAGATCTTGTGACGTCTTCGCTGGATTTTAGATCATCAATTATGTTCGAACAGGCTCCTGAGCCTGTGTAACCGAATCCGGCGGCCATAGCCACGACTCCAGGTTTTATACCAGGGGACACCATGGCTTTTATGTTGGCCGAAATCTTACCATCCAATGTCTCAATAAACACATTGTCTCCCTGTTTAATATTTCGACTGGAAGCGTCCGATGGGCTAATAATTAATCTGTTCTCAGGAAGTGTTTCCAGAAGCCAGGAGTTTATTCCTGATCTCGGAGAGCGATGAAAAGGCAACGTGTAGACCACCAGCGCCAAATCTTTCTGGTTCTCTGGAATCGACTGAGGTATGTCAATTGACCATGAGTTTCTGCTTCTGAGTTTCGTCTCCGAAGACTTAATTAAACTTTCCTTTTGGCCAGAGGCCGGAAATATACCACCACGCTCCTTGACCCTTTCGGTCAACATCTTGGAATCTTTGGTGATATCAGGATACTTATGACAAACATAATTTGTAGCGGTTGAAAAAATCTTTTCATAGAATTGCCATGCGTTGGGCAAGTCACCCTTAGGGTCAGGTAAATAATCTCTTAATTCTAAAGCGGCCCCGAGCCTAATAACGATATCTTCCATGACTAAATTGTCTTGCAGGATTGAGAAATAGCGGCCGTTTTGATGGTTAAGTCCCCCAACTACGGGCGATCTGACGCCAAAGCCTGGATTGTCGCAAGAAGGCGGTATCGCACACAGATCCCATCTCTCAAGGTAGGTAGTGTCGGGTAAAATATAATCCGCAAAAGCAGCCGATTCAGTTATGACATGGTCTATCACGACAAATAGTGGGGTAGCCTTTTTATCTGACAAAATTTTCAGTGATTTTTCGGGTTCGTAATATAATGGATCAGCTTCCCAAGTTATCAAAGCTCTGTTTTCATCGGGTAATTGAGGGGACGCTGGCACAGGGGTATTGGCTCCCAGGATTGATCCTCTCAATAGTTTAAGAATACTTTCGTTAGCGCTTAACAATCCTCCTGATCCCGGAGTTGATCCAACCAGCGAGTTGAGTGTCAGGATCAATCGGGCTGTCTGTGTTCCTTTCGGCTGTTTTAGGATACCGTTACCACAGAGAACCCCTAATTTTGGCCCTGCCTCAACCATCATGTCCGCAATTTTCAGTATGAGGCCTGGTTCGATTCCACAACAGGACGCCAGGTCCTCAAAGGAATATTTCTGAGATAACTTTTCCAGTTCCTCATCTTGCCGCTTGAGTGAAGATCTATGCCTTTCAAATAGAGCTTTTGCTATTGCTAGCGCCATTTTGTCGTCAGTTCCCGGAACAATGGGGACCCATCGATCGGCCTTCGAAGAGGATGTAGAAACTCTTGGATCAACTACTATCCATGACATACACGGTGATTTCAGGCGGGAGTTGGCGATCTGACGAGCGATAGATACCAAAGGCTGTCCGGAATCCAATGGTGTTGATCCAAAATCCATCAAAAAAGAAGCATTACTGTAATCAGCGTCTAGTTGTCCAAATCCAGCACCAAAAACGAGCTCTGAAATGGCGCGGGCTTTTTCTTTTAAAATGATTTCCTCAGTTCTAGCGAGAATCGCGTTGGGGAACTGTGAAACAAAATGTTCCAGGAAAACTAGACTACCCCAATCAATCCTGCCAGCCAGAAATGTAAAGCCTGAGCCAGAAGCCTTTAAATTCTTTAAACCCTGGACAGCTCCATCTCCAAAAAGATTCCCCCCTTCGGAGATTTCCTTGATAGCCTGCTCCCAGGAAATGGCTTTCCATTTTTTTGAACCCCTAGGTCCAATACGCTTGAGTGGTTTAAGGATTCTAAAGGGATCATAAAGTGTCTGGATACCGCTAGCTCCAATTGCGCATACAGAAGCGCCATTTTTAGCCGCTTTTGACAAAGAAGTATCAAATGGTAGGGGGTTTTCTCTTGAAACGGGGTGGAAAGGATTTCCGCCTATTTTTCTCAAAACTCCTTTAGCTACTCTGCAGCTAATCCCGCAATTTCCCGAACAAAGGGCACAGATTGTATATCTGCTTTCCACGCCTAACATCGTCTCAATGGGATCGACTGCCGGCGCTCCTTTTATATATTCAGGAACCGCCCCCTGTTTTTCGAAAAGGGAACACCCTGCGAACAGCGATGCTCCTCCCATCAAGGAAGCAATTCTGATAAATTCTCTGCGTGTTATTCTTGCCATAATCGTCTACTAGGCAGCCTCTAACTCAAGGGAATATCGAAACCAATGAAGACAACGGAATATCGCATCAGAAAAACACCACAAATTATCAATATTGACGCCAGAGACAACCACATCCTGTGTTTACCCGTCCTGGGATAAACCAGAATGGCCAAAGGAACAAGCATGCCGCATACAATTTCTCCCCACAAATAGAATTTCTCGTGGAGCGCTAACAATATGGACGCATGTCCGTCGGCGTTGGACACGAGAAGCGTCAACCAGAAACTACCTGTCCAAAAAAGATCAGTAAGCAGTATTCCTATCATCATTATGCGAAGGTTTTTAAACAAATCCGGATCTAGTTTTTCAGTCCGAAAACGATCCATTAATTGTGCGACTATCACAAGGAGAGCTATGCCGGATAAAAGAGCCGAAGTAAGAAAAAATCCCGGCATCAAAGCTGAATGCCACCATGCTCTTGCTCTCACCAGAGCAAACGCAAATCCGGTATAAGCATGAACAAAAATAGCCAGCGGAACGGTCATTGTACCGAGAATTTTGGTAGCGCGGTCATTTTTCACAAAAATGAAATAAATGTAAATCAGGTTTGCTATCGGATACAGGGTCAAGAGCCAGGATCCATATGAAAGCGCCGACGTGGAGTTAAAGTATTCAGGAACCAGAGTATGCCAGAATCGCAGTGGTTGCTGCAGGTCCAGGATTAAACAGGCCGGAGCGAGTAGAAGTAATAAAAATGAAATTATCGCTGCGGGCAACGCCATCGGTTTAAAGCGTTTGATACCAAAAACCGTTGAGAGGGTCGACAAAATGAATGAACCCGCGCTTAAACCGGTAAAATAAAAATACAGTGGAATAAAAATTTTCCAGGGAACTTGGTGAGGGACGTTATATAAAACCGTAGCTTCCATTTGCTTTTTCTATTTTTGTTGCGTCCAATAGGATGCGCCAGGACTAGGGATACTCTTGTTATAATTGATTACTGCTTCTTCAAAGTCCTCAGAAAAGGAAATCCTTCCTTGTAACGAATGCTCCGCCTGGATGTAATAAACCTTTGGTCTTGTGCCCAATTCGGCTTTCAAAACTGACGTCGGCATCGTTGCAAGGATCTTGGAGATTTCAGAAGAAGGGTCATCTATGTCTCCAAATATTAGCGCTCTCGAGAGACAAGCCTCTACACATGCCGGAGTCAATCCGTTATCAATACGCGTTGCGCAAAAATCGCACTTGTCCGCTGTATGTCTGATCGGATTAAAAAATCTTGCGTCATAGGGACACGCGGCAATGCACATACCGCATCCGATGCATTTGCCATAGTACATCACTACAACACCATCTTCAGGTCTTCTTACAGTTGCCTGAACTGGGCAAACCTGGACACAAGGAGGCGAATCACACTGGTTGCAAAGGCGTCTCAAAAACATATTGCTGACGGCCGGAAATGATCCTTTTTGAATACCTTTTACCCAGGATCGCCAAAATCCCAAAGGAACATTATTTTCGCTCTTGCAAGCCACGGTGCAACTATGACATCCAATGCAACGTCTCTGGTCGACAACCATTCCCCATCGTTTGGTTTTATTCTCAGGCGTGATAACAGGGTCTGGTTTCTGTGCCAAAGTCTGCTCGGTCGTTAGATCAACTTGTCCGCTATTTTGGGCTTGAGTTTGAGTCATAAGCTTATTCAGTAAGTCGTTGGAACGACGGTTTATTTAGTCTTGTGGCAACCAAGGCACTCAAAGCGACTGAACGATTCCTTCCCATCATGACACGAACCGGTTGCGCATGTTGCGCAAGCTCTAGGTACCTCATAGTCGATCCTGGCTTGTTCATCCTCTGT
Source organism: Desulfomonilaceae bacterium (assembly GCA_049967315.1). Classification (GTDB taxonomy): domain Bacteria; phylum Desulfobacterota; class Desulfomonilia; order Desulfomonilales; family Desulfomonilaceae; genus CAJBEZ01. The sequence goes on along the minus strand of JBMFSZ010000003.1, from coordinate 8,528 downwards.
AATTGTTCCGGGAACAAACAGAGTGGAAGCCTTTTTTCCAATATGTATCTTAAGTGGCGGAGAGTCCTTCAAGGCCCGCAGAACATACGTTCCAAAATGCTGTGAGGCGAAGATCCCCTCATGGCAGGTTTTACAGTCCTTGTACTTTCCGTTTTTGAACCACATGTGCGTATAGTGCCTGAATTCGACAGCTCCGGGTGAACCTGGAGCTGTAAACGAAATGTTGCCCCCGCCAAAAACACTGGAAAGAGTTAAAAACGCAAACAATATTCCTGTTCCAATTACCAGAATCAATATGACACCACAAAATAAGGCCTGCTTCCGCCAATAAGGCCTTTGATCCTTCAAATTGGCAAGGTAATTCAAAGCGACAGAAAAGAAGCCTGATTTTGTAGACGAATATGATGTCATCAGAAATCTATCTCAAAGATCCAACATAAGTAGTTGTCCATTGGCGCTTTTTCACTTCAGGGTTCGCATAGTCCGGTAACACCATTGGGGAAACCCTGTCCGTCACGATACCAGCGTTTTCAATTTCTTTGTGATATTGCCGTACGTGGTCAACGCTCAATGTTCCGATATCATTCCTCTGAAGGATAAATTTCCCTGCAGATTCACCGGCCAGGCGTCCAAATACCGTTATATCCAAAAGCGAATTGCCCATCAGACGATTCGCTCCGTGGACCCCACCACCTACCTCACCAGCCACAAAAAAGCCGGGCACTGAGGTAGATCCATCAGACTGGTATTCAAGTCCACCATTTTGGTAATGGAGTGTCGGGTAAATCAGCATGGGTAGCTTCGATATATCGATCCCATAACGTTTGAAGAGAATAAATTTGGCGGGAAACTCCCGCTCCACCGTGCCCGTGCCTTCCAGGAGATCAATCATAGGGGAATCAAGCCAGACGCCATATTTACCCTTTTGACCAGGCACAGGAATCCCTTTTCCTTGCTTTTCACACTCCCTAATAATACTGGCGGATTCAATATCACGAGGCTCACGTTCAAAAACGAACTGTTCACCGTCAATATTTACCAGATTAGCTCCTGCCCCACGTACTTTTTCAGTGATCAGTAGACCTTCGGCCTGCTCAGGAAACACAGCGCCGGTTGGATGGTATTGAGTAGCATGCAAAAACCGGACTTTAACTCCCATGCGATATCCTAGCACCAAACCATCACCCGTTGCTCCGTAATGGTTCGTAGTCATGAAATTTCGCATGTGAAGTCGACCCGACCCCCCAGTTGCCATAACCACCGCTTTTGATTTTACGAGAAAGTATTCTTCTGTCTCGAGGTTATATAGCACAGCGCCTGAGCAAAAACCTTTCTCATCAAGAAGTAACTCAACAGCCGGTGAGAATTCCAACACGCCAATGTTTTTAATCCTGTTTCTGGCTTCATCTCTGAGGGTTCTCATTATTTCAGCGCCAGTCATGTCACCAGCATAATGCATTCTTTTCCGGCACGTGCCTGCGCCATGAAGCGTGAACATCTTGCCGTCAGGCCACTTATTGAACATACAACCAAGACTTTCAAGCCATTCAATGGTTTTAGGAGCCTCGGTAACCATGGTCTTAACCAATAGTGGGTCGTTTTCGAAGTGACCGCCCCCCATTACGTCCAAATAATGATAGTAGGGTGAATCTTTCCAGCTTTTTGTAGCCGCCTGGATGCCGCCTTCGGCCATCATGGTATTGGCGTCACCATGTCTGAGCTTGGTCGCTATAATAACTTTCGCTCCCGCTTGCTCAGCCATCAATGCAGCTGCTGTCCCTGCTCCACCGCCTCCAATTACCAGGACATCGGTTTGGTAATGTACTTCGTTCAAATCAATCTTGTCTGGATCGATACGACTTCTAGCTTCGAATTGATCAGCTATCTCCTGTGCAACCGAATAACCTTTACTAGGCCCAATTTTTAGCTCACGAAGAGCTCCTTCTCGATAATCTGGGTGATATTTCTCCAGTCTAACCTGTCTTTCATCCAAGGTTAGGGCTCGAAATTCTTCACCGGCCTTTTTTCGCGCCACTCTCATTGGCCTGGTTTTTTCTATTCTTTTAATAAGTTCCAGTAATTCAGCGGTGTATCCCATAGTCATCTCCACCCAAAGGTTGAGTATTTCATTAGTCAAAGCTGCGTATCAAACATGGCGTCAGAGATCTCACAAATAGTCCTTTTGGTCAGGTGTCCATTCTTCTGGAGCTGTGTGAGGTTCCATCTGCCGTTCAACGTACAGTTTCCTAAGTGTTTCAATATCAGAGTTGACCAGTTTGTTAAGAGGCTCTTCGTAACGACCGGAATTGACACGTTCGACCATCTCTGCGACATGCTTAGCTGGGGGCTTGATATGTTTTCCGGTTATTCTTCGGCACATGATGCCGATGTTGTACTGACCCAACTCAGCAGGACAACGAGCCGCGCAAATTCCGCACATTACACAAGACATGGAAATCTCGGCAGCCTGCTCAATGTCTCCGCGAAGGGCTGCGGAAATATACTCCATCACAGGGATTTCCATAGGACAGGATTTTGTGCACGTATTGCATCCCATACATTTGGCTAGCTCTGGATAGTATTTTAAAATTGTTTGAGCGTCAGGTTTTAGTTCATCAAGATCGTACACTGCTCGGTTGGCAGGAAAAAACGGAATCATTGTAAGATACATGTTGGGCTGAACCACAGTCTGACATGCCAAACCGACACTTATTTTGGCGCTTCCGGGTAATCTGTATACGGTAGCGCAAGCGCCACATATACCCCCTCGGCAACCACAACCCCTTATGAGTTGATAACCGGCGTACTCAAAGGCCTTCTGAATTGTCAAAGTGCTTGGCACATCATATTTTTTGCCCATTATGAAGATCGGGATTAAATCGGTACGAACAGAGGCCTCATTCGAGGTATCGATCTGTTCCGTAGATTGTTGAGCCACCGCAGACATCTTCGAAATCCTTTCCAAATGTTTAAACTGGACTCATTAGATCATCGAGCTATAAAAACGCCTATTACGATTCCGATTATCAAAGCAATCAAGCCCATAAAATAGTTGTCAAAGGCTTTAATTCTCGGTGCTGCTTGAATGGTTTCAGGGACCACTTCGTCAACGATGTAATCCTTATAAGCAGTATCGACCTGAGGGCACGCCAAAACGCACGAATAACACTGCTCACAATCTTCTCCCACGCATGATTCGAGGGCGAATGAAGTCCGTTGAGCGGTTTTATCAAAGCGTTTTGGGTCCTTCCGCAATACCGGGCAGGAATCGATACAATTTCCACAGGCAAGGCATGCTTTGTCACCAGTGACGTCCGAATCAGGGTCAGGTATATAAAGCCTGTGGTACGGCTCCATACCTTTTGACAGTAACCGGAAACGAGCCACTGGTGGTTCCTTGGTATTGAGGACAATATTTGCTACTTCACGGTTAATGTTATCTTTAGATTTATCTCTTACTGTTGGCATCTTCGCCACTCCAATTCATTTTGGAATTGGGAAAATTAAGTTCCAAGCGATTCCCAGGCAGGCCATAGTTCTGTCCCACATTGTCGAGAATCAGATCGGACTTCGCATCATCCTTGGGCACGCGTTTAGTCAAGATCAATTCCTCGCCACTCTCTGAAGCCAAATTTTTAGTCTGGCGTTCTTCAAGATAACGGTCAAAATAATCTTTCGTCATCATCGGATGACATTTTACGCAATTTTTGTAGTCATAGCCTTCCCTACAATCTGCAACAAAGATCCTGGTCTTATAATGAATTTTACCATTGTGGCATCGTCTGCACGATTGCTCGGTCGGAATGGCCACCATCCATCTGGGGTTTCTCGACAATGAATTCCAGGCCTTTTGAATGGCCTCCGTAAATTGGGCCGGGGTTAGTGGTAGCAAACGGCCATTTAGATAATAGTGCGAGGCAAAAGAATGACAAGAATCACACGCCAGATGGTTAACTTCAGCGTAATTTACCTCTTTGTCCGCCTTATTGTCGTTCTTATCCTTGTACCGTTCATGACATTTTGCGCAGGTGTCATCTCGAGCGATCACATGTTTGCGATGATCCATCGCGAGCCCTATTTCCTTTAGACCCTTGGTAAGGTCTTTCAGGTAGACAGCTTTTCTGTAAATGGCAGCGTAGTGGCAAAATTCGCAGTTAGCAGTAGGTACCCTGGTTTCTCGAAACAAACCCGTGGTTTCGTCTTGTCTAGGGTCTATCTGAGGAACCAAATACGTAACTGCATGTAATAACGCCCTTCCTCTCGATAATACCGTGTTTTGGGGGCTTCCAGCGATGTGGCAATCGGCGCACGCGATAAGTTCGTGTGAAAATCCCTTGTTTTGAATTTTCAATTTATGAGCCATCCAATCAACATATTTGGCCTCACGCTGATGACAAGCCTTACAGGTAAAACTCCGGATCGATACCTCGCCTGATCCGTAGATGAGGATAGCGAAAAAAAGCCCAATAAAGAGGTAAACATAACCACCACGCATCACGCGGTATCCCTCTTGTTTCCGCTTGGGGTTGACCGTTTTTGGTCTCTAGCGGCCTGAAACGCCGCAGAAATAACCAATGGACCGGAATTCCCTATTGGACATTTGGCCGCGCAACGGCCACAGCCAACGCAATATTTGGATAATTCCATAACTCGTTCGTAATTCCCCAGTCTTGTTAAAAGCACTAGCCCCATTGGCATCTGGACGCCTTCGACTTCCTTGACAGGACATACTCCGACACAAGATGCGCAATTGTAGCAATTTATTGAACGCCCCGTTCCAGGAACTAGCATCGATTGAAAAGCATATTCAAATACCATGAAAACAGCGAACAATATTGCAAGCGCATTCAATGTAACCCTGTCAGGAGCTTTACCAATGAAACAGCCAAGAAATAAGCGGGAGAACCAGTCGTATTGGGGAAAAGCCGGAATTCCTTTGGATAATGCGTCCTGTATGGCGTTCACATATCCAGTCAAAGTTTCCTGAGCCCCTCTAAGCATTGCCGGTGGACCGGGAACGAACAAACGTCCTTTTTCGAGCAACTGCTTTTTAAAAAGAGTTATTTGATTGTCGAGGACTGAAATCAAATCCGGATACTCCAGGGTTTCGAGGCTGACAATCCGATGGTTTTTAACCTCGACTCGCACTTTGATGGGCCCGCGGTATCCTTCTCCCTCTCCAGTATATTTTCCGTCCAAAACCTGGAAAATCCCGTCACCCCAAGGACTCACGCCAAGTCGAAGCTCGTCAACATTCTTGACGTTAATGAATGTCGCAACATATCCAACCACCAAAAAGCCAATAAAGGCAATAAGATACAGAAAATTGCGACTTTTCTCGAGGCAATATTCATTCCACCATATAATGCCCAATGATAAAAGCGCTGCAATTAGGAGGATAAAGCGACTTGATGGAAACAACCATCCCACAATGATGGCGTAAACCATCAGGCGAACGCCTCTGGTCCTTATGGCATTCCAGAAAAAATTTAGCGGGTCATGCAATAGCTCTGACAACGTCATCGATAAATTCCTTGCCAACTAGACCCTGTTCAAGGACCCTGGTTAAAGACTCCTTTGGAACGATTCCAGCAATGATTGCTCGTCTTGTTTCCTGCTGCATTACTTCGAACATCTTGGGAAGCGGGAGATACTGAACGCAGTAACTCTGGCAATTACCACACCTGACGCATTTGAGTCCCCCATTACGTATAAACCGGTCATAATCCAAAACACGCCCTGCCACAACAAGTTCCGCTTGGAGTGATATCCCTACAGGGCACCGGTCTTGGGTTGCGTAACAAGCTCTGCATTCGTAGCAGTAAATCGTGGCCGGATTTCCTCGAAGTATGGGCTTAATCACAGTCGCTAGTAGAGCTGAAACGATACCAAATAACGCCACTCTATCCAGATTGAGCGTCCAGCCTCTGTCTTTGAGGTTGCTAAAAAACTGGTACCTATGAATACCTGGAAGTATTAGAGGTTGACTCGAATCAGATCTTTTTTCGCCTATTTTTGGCTCTTCAGTCTCAGACATCCAAATTCCAACCCAATTAATCGGACGATCAAATCAATGTGGCAACATAGCCGACATTAATATTCCAGCTATGAGGCCTCCCAAAGCGCCCTGGAAAAGCTCTTTGGGTGAATTCATTTCCAATGCGTAGGCAATAATAAGCCCGGAAAGAATCCCTACAAATGCGAAAATGATCCAAAGTAACACTTACGCTCTCCAAAATTATCGGCTTGTCACAAAGCGACAAGCTGCTTTCTGTCCCTGTGTGAGAATATCCAACAATATAGTCACGCCACTGGCCCTGAGAGAGTCGCTGTGAGTCTCTTGGATAGCGCTTTGGGCACCATCACTCCTATGAGAAAAGCGGCTATAACTCCACCCAGGACTCCCTGAAGAATCTTGGTTATTTCGGTTTCAAACAGGGCAAATGCCAGGATGCCTCCACCCATTCCACCGCTGAACAAAAACCCCAACAGTTGAATAAAAAAATTCCTAGAACTATTCGGGTTAAAAAGTTTCGATCCCAAAAAAATGAAAACGACGTTAACACCAGCTATCACCAATGCAAATGCGCCTATCATATATATATTTCTTGCGAATGCTGGATCAGATGGCTGGAATACGGATAAATTCAAGAATTTCATGAAGATGGCCGCCATCGGAGCCATAATCGCCATTGAAGCAAAGGTGTAGGCGCCTTTGATGAAACCGGTTTCGGCTCTCATGGTCCCTTCACCCATCATGCCACCGCCGCCAAGAGGTGATGGTCCACATGATGTCGTTGCGTTTATGATGTAAGCAGCCATGACAATCGCCAGTTGTGACCAGCTTAAAAAGTTGAACTGAGCCGGACCGAAAAGATAAAGCGTAGGCACTAACGCCGCAGTCAATATTCGGGCGCATGACAGTGGTAGGATTGTCTGAAACTGAACGAAAATAGCGAGCATGCCAGCTACGCCAAGAGCCTTTATCGAAACCAGACTGTTTAATATAGAGGCTAATGCCTTGAATCCTCCTGTTGCCGCCAGAGCCCCCGCAGCTAGGAAGCCCGCAGCCATCGCTGTTACCGGTAAAAGAATTATGCCTTCAAGCAGATCGTTAAGTCGAATGCGACAAACCACAATCATTAGCAAAGCGCCAGCCACAAGAACCGACTGCACCGGCATTTTACCCAGGGGCTGGAATATGGCTATCAACAGGGATATGACAAAGATCGCAAGAGCGATGAACCCTTGGATAGGGGGTTTTATCCTAATTTCCGAATCACTCTTTGTTTCGAAACCTGGAGGCGCCTCTCTAAGTGAAACATCATTTGGATAAATCTTTTGGCTTACAAATTTGAGAAACAAGGCGACTACAGCAGTCCCAAGCATTAGTGAAAATGCTTGGGGGGCTCTCAGAATTCCGTCTGAAGCGGTAGGAAAAAAACTCCCCAAAAAACCTTCGGCGATCTGACCTACACCACCAATGGGTGATGGTCCACAAGACCCCATTGAATTTCTTGTAAAAGCGCCTATCAGAACAATAAGTTGAGATTTGGAAAGTATGCCCAAGCCACCTTCAAAACCGAAAGTAAACAACAGGGGTAACAATGCCGCCGCAAGGATTCTACCGCACGGCAACGATGAGATCACAGGTAGATTTATGAGTATGACAAGAGTGCCTACCAAACCAATGGGACTGCGTCTCAAATATCCAAGGAGAGCTTTGAGCGCTTCAAAGCCACCAGACGCCTTGAGACCTCCAGCAAGAAAGAGTCCAGTCAGTAACGCCGTTATTGGGTGGAGGATGATGCCGCCCAGGAACTCATTAGGCATCAACGCCACGGAATTCCATCCATAAGCAATATACCTGAAGATTCCACCTACAATAAGGCATAAGACTGTAGATAACACGAGCACCGTTTGTACCGGAGTTCTAATATAGCCGAACAATGTCAGCAACATTAATCCAAGGAAAATTCCTAAAGTTATATAACCCAAGAACTCCAAAAAAAACTCCTGTTTACAAAAAAATGGCGAGTCTATGCTATGGCTACAAAATATCTACCCACAAGGTTTGGTATATTGGGAAAACGAACAGGCTTTCCTTGTATTGAACCAGACCGGATCTACCACGTATCCGTCAGACCCTTTAAAGACCCTGACCTCTGAACCGAGATTCATTCTCGCTATACACGCTGCGCACTGATTCAGCTTGGCTTCTATTTCTTTTCCAGACTTCAACCTGACGATAACAGTTCTTGTTTCACCAAAAAAATTTTCCAGACCCGGATTGTCTACGGATACGATGAAACCTCGGACAGATTTCATTGCTCTATATATTTCAGCAAAAGTAAATACGCCGAGCAGAAAAACCAACGTGATTTGTTCCATCGTCATTTCCAAGTCGTCCAAAAAAATATGACATCAATTTGCCGAAAACTTGACTATCATGCCTTTCCCTGAATCAGCTACGAAAAGATCATCATCCTTTTGCACAACAGATGTGGGCATTTGGAATAAGGGGATCC
>JBMFSZ010000002.1:0-26401 GCA_049967315.1 Desulfomonilaceae bacterium | reverse complement strand
CTCAGTCCAACACTGTCTCCACGTAAGGCATAGGGGAAATAAGCCTGCAGATCAGATCTTGATTTGTAAATGGATTCGCAAAGCGCGGTAAGCGGATTTTTCGGCCCAAAAATCTTCCTATTGTATGTTTTTAAAAATCCAGGGTCTCTCGAAATATCGAATGGATTCGTACCAAATTTGGAACTAATGCTGGAATTCAATCTGTAAAGGTCACGAATTGGCTTGGATATTTTGATGGATGATTTCTCAAAATAATCAAAATAATACCGTTGGCGCGAATAGAATTCGGCTCCATTATTGGACAATTCCCTAAGATAATCGCGCTTCAGACGTTCAATGACTCTGGGCAGGCCAATCGACTCGAATCGGTCTTCATGGCGTGACAGAAGGGACAGACCATTAAAACCCAATCCACTGAAATGGAAAAAGATTAATGGCAAACCGTCAACGAGGTATGAATCACCACATTGAGCAACTTGCCGGTGTTTCAGGTTCCAATAGGCCACGTTCATACCGGGGTGTCGGTCGACCAGAACCTGGTTAACGAATGAAGGAAGCAGGTCGCACCATTTCTGATCACAAAATATCCCTTCGGCCAAGGCGACTCTGCAATCGTCAACAAGCTTTTCCGCCCACCAATCTATGAATTTTCGTATTTCAGTTGAAGATTTTACCGCAATAAATCCGAGGTTGTAAGCGCCAGCCTTTAGAATATCGATATCAGCCGGTCTGAAGTCATCATCAAGGGGGTCTGTCAGGTGAGGAGTTATGACAGCCTCGAACTCCTCTAATGAAAGAAAAATTCGCTCTAATGAATTGTAAACGTATATGTCTGGATCAAGATAAACTATTTTCTGATAGCCTTTTGTGAGCAAATAACGAATAATAAAAGGTTTAACAGCCGTATTAAGCTCAAGAATATCGTATTGAAAGCACATCTTTTTTATCTCAGGTATTAAAATGTCCGCTATGTTGATCACTTGAAAAACGTCTGAAGTGTAATGCTTCCGGTCATAACCACCATCGACCAGAATCACGAAAAGGTCAGAAACTGAATCTACGTTCCTTACCGACCGCATCAATGTCTTGGCATGATGAAAATAGTTACACGACACAATAGTGAATATGGTCCGTTTAGTCATTGGTTCCCCCCGATGTTTGTTTTGATAGCTAGGTTTTATTTTGTGGAACGGATCAGAGCGTCCCCGATTAGCACGTTGGCGCGCTCTATGAAACGTCTCTTACTATAACTTAATGTCATTTTCAACAGAATTCGAGCGTCAAAATCGCCGAACCATTGTGTTTGAATTCTAAGGACGCTAAATTTAATGATCAGCGCCAATGAAAAAAATTGCTCTAATAGTTGCGATTAATGCGGCCATAATTGGCGGATTATTCATAACCGCTGAGTTAACGTTCCGTGGCCTTCTTTTCAGCAAACTCCCATTTATGGAGGGGTTCAGGGAGCCGGGGTTTTACGCCGATTGGTATTCAAGCGACGATGCATGGAAATTACATTACATGTTCGGCCACTGGTCAGGCCCCAAGCATCCCGATCCTTTGTTGGGGTGGGTCAATCCGAGCGTACAAGTTGGGACATATAAGCATTTGAGCGCGAAAAATATTGGATCGAAAAGACCTGCGCTGATTTACGGAGATTCATTCGCCGAAGGTTTTGATTCTCAATTCATTGAGGGAGCGAAAGCTTTTCCTGATTCTTGCGGGGTCGTCAATTACGGCGTTTCCGGTTATGGTGTTGACCAGATCTTTTTACTCTACAAGAACAGCGTGGGGCAGTACAAAAATCCAATTGTTATAATATGTATACTAGACGAAGACCTTGATCGCAGTTTCTTGACCGTAAGGGACGGACCTAAGCCATATTTCAAGATGGATAATAGTGGTTTTCTTAAACTTTGTGGAGTTCCTGTTTTTTCTGATCCGGGAGACTTTTTTCTTACACACCCTCCGGAGATAATGAGCTATCTTTTGGCAGCGGCGTTTAGACTGTCTACTGGGGTATACAAGAAACAGGAGTCAAAAAATTTGTCCGGCGGGCTTATGGGAGAACTCATTAACGAGACGCAGATTGTCGAACAGAAAAAACGGATCAATCAGGCAATACTTTTGGAATTAATAAAGGATTTAAGATCACGGCGACTGACCCATGTGTTTCTCCTTTTTGAAAGCGCGACAAATTTCTTCAAACCTCATGGGTGGAGGATGCGGTGTCTTGAAGAAGTATTACATAGCCAGGAGGAACCGTACATTGCGGCACGGGAAGTAATAGAGGGATTTTCAACTAAGGACACGTATACACCTCTATCATTCATGTCCAGTCCAAGAGATTTTCATCCGAGCAGTTTATATTTCAGGCTCGTTGGGGAAAAACTGGCTGAAATGATCGTAAGCTTTCAAAAGTAGCCAACGCATAGGAATTGCGGGCAAACGAAAGAATATGTCTGGTTCAATCAAAATTCGGATTGCTGTTGCAGTAGTGATTATTTCAGTGACTTTGGTCTCTGGAAAAGCAATAGCTGCAAGTGTTGATATGGAACTGGTTCAGGCGGCATGGGATGGTAACGTTGAGAAAGCAACCTTGGCGCTCAACAACGGCGCTAATCCTAACGCAGTCGTCCCAGTGTCAGGCTGGACACCCCTGTTGTCAGCGTCTTGGCGAGGAGATTCGCAAATTGTAAAAGCTCTTCTTGACAGCGGAGCGCAAGTAAACGCCCAAGACCCTATAGGTTGGACACCTTTAATGGCTGCTGCGAAAATGGGGCGACAGGACGTCGTGAAATTCTTACTTAAAGCAGGCGCGAATGTTGACGCACAAACCACCAGAAACGCCACGGCGCTCATGTTTGCCTGCGAAGAAGGCCACCTGGAAGTCGCCGCGTTGTTATTGAATAACGGGGCTAAAATCAACGTAAAGACTGTAAGCGGTTTAACGGCGTTAAGCCTTGCAGAGAAGAACGGTAATCCTGATGTGGTAAGTCTTTTATTAAATTCCGGGGCTACGCAATAGGATTGCTATCTCTTATATTTAGGGTTTATCTGACACCTTCGCGACTGGAAATAACCGCCTGCCTGAAACTCCTAAGATCATTTTCTATGGTCGATCTTGATGACTTTATTTTATTCAATAAAGCGGCGATTCGTTCCTCGTCAAGACCATGAGAATAGGCATGTCTGAACACGTGCCGAAAAGCCCTAAGCTCATCGAGTACACGAAAACTGTCGTCAGATAGCAAAGCGGGCCTTATTCCTTCTATTGCGAAAACCATGCGCTTCAATAGGGATGTGTGATAGCCTGAAGCAGAAGATATATTGTTCTCCCAGAACGAACATACAATTTTAAAAAGATCTTCATACGCGCAGTATAGGTTGTGAAGCCAATATCCTATGCTTTCAACTAGTTCGTCCGGCATGGCATTCTTTGCGTCGAGTGGTATTCTTGTTTGAATGATCTCATAGATTCGATCAATTTCCTTAACTTGATAATCGAATTCCGCCAAGAACACGGCTATTCTATTTTCGTCGGCCATTTTTGCCCTTTCTTCTTAATTTTTTCGGCGAAGCCGCATTCTTCGAGAAGTACTACATCAACGTCTCTTTCCAGTAAACTTGAAATATCTGCGACGAAGGCATAATGATCGAGAGGATCCAGGCCTTCTATTCCAATATCGACATCGGATTTTTCATAGAATGCTCCTTCCAGAATCACTGAGCCAAATATGAAGATCTCCGTCCAGGAATATTTTTCCGACAAAGCCTTAAGCGCTTCATCTAGTCGGACCAGCACGGTTTGACGCAATTTCTCGCGCTCTTCTGCTTTACGGGCAAGATTACGTTCCCAAATTGAAAAATCGCATTGATTGTGATCCATCTTCTTCAACGCTTGGTAAAACTCCCAATTGTCACCACGGACAAATTTTCTTGCGGACATGAATATTTGGCAGTTAAGATAGCATTTAGCATCGACCTAGCCATATCAGATTTTCAAATGTGATCGCAGTTCATTCGTTATTGGGGTTTAAGCAAGGTCAAAATATATGAAATCCCCCGGTCTCAGGTTCCTGATTCCATTATTTCTGTTCATTTCAATAATTATAACACATTCGATGAGCCCCGTAGTTACAAATGGAGACTCGAGATGGACCATACCTGTCGCTCTGAGCATTTTAAATAATCAGACTACAGATTTGGATCAATATCCAGATTTGATTTCACGAAGCCAGTCCTACGCTATCAAGAAAATAAATGGACACCAGTATTGCTTTTTCCCTTTGGGACCCAAGCTTTTTGCCATCCCCGTTGTTGCGATACTTAAATTGTGGAGGACTGATCACGAAATCCTTGAGGAACGAGGACTGATTGAGAAAATTACAGCGTCCATCATTGTTGGGATAGCCGCTATATTAATTTATTCCATGGCTAAAATGTTTCTGAGCACGAACTTGTCTGTGCTCTTGACGTTCATTTTCGCATTTTGTACGCCAGAATGGTCTACCTGCAGTAGAGCCATGTGGCAACACGGCCCTTCCGTTCTTATGCTTACGATAGCACTGTTCGTTTTGCTCAAGGCTCAGCAGCGGCCTTTGCTATCTCAATTGGCATCATTGCCGCTGGCTTTTTCTTTCATCATGAGACCTACAAACAGCATTTCCATTTTGTTCCTGTCGATCTATGTGCTCGTGCAATTCAGGAAGTATTTTCTCAAATACATGTTTTGGGGGGCTCTTGTAGCCATGATGTTTTTTCTGTTCAATTTTTCGGTATATCAATCACCATTACCCCCATATTATTGGGGAGGTCGAGTAAATATACATAATCTTTCCTTAAACGTGCTTTTTGCCAATTTGCTGAGCCCGGGGAGAGGGCTATTTGTGTTTACGCCAGTGTTCATTTTGAGCATTTTGGGAGTGATTCTGAGTTTTAGAAAATCGTTCAGTAACAAATTGGGCTTATTTCTAATAGCTATTATTGTTTGCCATTGGTTAGTGATCTCTTCGTTCCCTCACTGGTGGGCTGGTTGGAGCATTGGTCCAAGATTTTTCTCAGACATGACTCCCTATTTTATCTATCTCATGATACCTTTTTTTGATTGGCTTTCTGGATTGAGTAATCCCAGAAAGAGGTCGGTTTGGATTCTTTCGGGGATTCTAATTGGGTTAAGTTTTTTCGTTCACTTTCAGGGGGCAACAAACGCTTTAGTATATGATTGGAACGCCCTGCCAATTGATATTGACAAAGCATCTTGGAGAGTATGGGACTGGAAGGATCCCCAATTCCTAAGAGGGCTAAAATGTCAACCATAGTTTTCTTGATCGGTTCAGTAACACCGTACTACCCCCACCTGAAAGGTTCATCATTCGCGAAATCCGGGATCCCGAAATCTTGAGACCTGAAATCCTGGATAAAGACATTCTCAAATCCCAAATCCCAACATGCATCGACTACGCGGTCGTATTCTGAGCGATTAATCCTTCTGTTCAGCTCATCAAATTTTAGTGCGTCATACTGAGGCGAATACTGAGCCATCAGTGAAATCGTAACGTTTTCTGACAAATTGGCTTTTATCCACCTCAATGTGTCGATAGAACCAGAGATGTCATTTGGCAAGACGAGATGCCTTATTATGACGCCTCTCTGACCGTTCCCTTCAGAGTCTGTTTCCAGGTCACCTACCTGAGAATACATTTCCACTATAGCGGATCTGGCGTGTTGAACGTAGTCCGGACAATCCGAATATTTTTCAGCGGCAGAGTTATCCGCATATTTTAAATCGGGCAGATAGATGTCCACAATGCCATTTAGGGACTTTATGACATCCAGGGATTCATAACCGCCACAATTATAAACAAGCGGAAGGTTCAAACCGTTCTCAACGGCCAACCCGAAAGCCTCAAGAAACGTATGGGCCTGATGAGTAGGTGAGACAGGTTCTATGTTCAAAGCTCCCTGGGATTGAAGACGTAGAATCTCCGAAGCTAACCTTTCGATAGAGTAATCTTCTTTAATAAGACCCCTGCTGATTTGGAAATTCTGGCAATATACACAACGAAGATTGCAGTAGGCGAGAAATATCGTTCCAGCCCCTCTTTTTCCTACAAGCGGTGGTTCTTCCCCGAAGTGTTTTACAATACTGCTAATGGCCGGCACGTTCCCGGCTCCACAGTAACCGCGTTCTCCCGCAGTGCGATCGACCCCGCATTCCCTCGGACATAGACAGCACCTTGCCGCTATTTTTTTCAACTTTTCAACGGCGCATGAAACTTCCATTGATGACCTAAACATCTTGCGAACCGCCTCTTCAAACACGCATACTCAAATTAAAACTCGTGTCGCCATGAGCCCCATTTAGGGTCACTAAACTATCCAATACGAAGAATTGATACCTTACAGATTTTTGTCCAGGTTGCCTATTTTAGATCATTCTGGTAAAACTTCCAGGATTGAACGGGATGAACACATTTTTTACCCTAAATTCATACACAACCTTACATTGTCAACATCGGGAAGTTTTTTATGAAGCTATCTAGGTTTCTGGTTCCTACCCTGAAAGAAGACCCAGCGGACGCGGAAGTAATCAGCCATAAGCTCATGCTGAGGGCAGGCATGATCCGAAAATTGACCGCTGGTATATATTCATATTTACCTCTTGGTTATCGCTCCCTGCGCAAAGTTGAACAGATCGTTCGAGAGGAAATGGACGCGGCCGGGGCACAGGAATTATTCTTGCCTGTAGTCCAACCATCCGAATTGTGGAAAGAATCCGGTCGATGGGACGTCTACGGCAAAGAATTACTCAGATTCAAAGACAGGCACGACAGAGAGTGTTGCCTCGGTCCAACCCACGAGGAAGTTATTACCGACCTTGTAAGACGAGAAGTACGATCCTACAGGGACCTGCCATTAAACCTTTATCAGATTCAGACAAAGTTTCGTGATGAGATTCGGCCGCGATTCGGATTGATGCGGGGACGTGAATTCATAATGAAGGACGGCTATTCCTTTGACGCTACCGAACTGGGCGCCGAGGAAGCCTATCACCAGATGAGAATCGCTTATGAGAAAGCGTTTCAGCGATGCGGTCTGGAATTCAGGGCGGTTGAAGCCGATTCCGGCCCCATTGGCGGCAGCTTCTCCCATGAATTCATGGTGTTAGCCGACACAGGTGAAGATACTATAGTGTCCTGTGATTCCTGTGACTATGCTGCAAACCTCGAAAAAGCCGAGATAAGAAACCAATCTGTTTCGTTTCCGCCTTCTTCCGAGTCCCCGGAGAGGGTACATACACCTAATATCAAAACTGTCGAAGAAGTCGCAAAATTCCTTAAAGTAAGCCCTTCCAGCATAATAAAGACATTGATACTACGTTCTGATAGAGGCCCCGTTGTTGTGCTTATAAGGGGTGACCATGAACTTAATGAAGTAAAGGTCAAAAATTTCCTGAAGCTGGCTGAAATGGAAATGGCTGACGCCAAACTTATTAACGAGGTTACTGGTGGGCCGTTAGGATTTTCAGGCCCCATTGGGATAAATAACGTTCCTGTCATTGCTGACCATGCAATTCTTACAATTGAGTCAGCAGTTGTCGGAGCTAACGAGGCTGATACACACATGGTAAATGTTGACCCGAGAAACCATTTCCGAGTGGATCATTTCGGTGACTTCAGATCGGCTACAGAGGGTGATCTGTGTCCGCGCTGTACTGGCAAGTTGCGATTAGGCAAGGGTATAGAAGTCGGCCATATTTTCAAACTCGGGGTCAAATATTCAAAAGCCATGAATGCGACGTTCCTTGATCCACAAGGCAAGGAAGAATTCATGATAATGGGATGTTACGGAATTGGTGTAAGCAGGGTCCTTGCTGCTGCAATCGAACAGAACCATGACGCCGATGGAATCGTTTTTCCACCTCCTTTAGCTCCGTTCACCGTAATTGTAACCCTGGTAGGCGCCAAGTCGGACGCGATTCAGCAGGCCGCACAGAACGTGTATGACGATTTGTGGAAAGCTGGGATAGATACTCTTTTGGATGACAGAGATGAACGCCCAGGAGTCAAATTCAAGGATGCGGACCTGCTAGGTATACCGTTCAGAGTCACAATAGGGCAAAAAGCGCTAGCCCAGGGGAATGTCGAACTACGGAACCGTAAAACAAAGGAAACCACGCTCATCAGGCCGGAGAACATTCAGTCCGCAATAATTACAGGGACCAACTCGTGGAACTCCGGCCGCTAAAATCGATTGTGTCCTCTAATAGCCGTAGTAGGGATTGCCTGAATACTGACCACCATACTGTTGACCGGGAGCGCCATAACCATACGAATATCCAGGATTTTGCATGTAGCCACCGTATCCGTAGGAGCCATAGCCATACGGATAGTATGAGTATCCATAGCCGTACTGACCGTATTGCGGCGGGGCCGGAGTTGGCGCCCATTGTTCAGGGTAATTATTCATCGGCGCAGACCATTTGATGGGATCCTGCGCCATACACAAACTGCACCACATAACAATCAAACATAATCCCAAAATAATCGCCAACAATCTTTTGTCCATTCCATACCCTTTCTCAAAAGCTCTTCCAGACCAGTTGCGAAAATTTCACAATACCTTTAGCATTGTAACCGGAACATCTTTGATCCCGAATGCCCGTGTATTTTAAATGTTATAAGCCATAAGGTCAAATATCCGATGAAACCGATCGCCCCGAAGACTATTTTCAGCAATATTTTTTAAGAGTTCATCATGGGTTCAAAAGCTAAAAATTCAAGACACGTTAAAAAGAACCAATGGGGATCCATAAATCCTGATCTGACAGCCCCATCGCAGCCGGCGCCAAAAGATTCCAGAAATGCTTTCCTGCCGTGGTTAAAAAATGTTGGCATAGGAATTTTTGTGGCCTTTGTCGGGCTTGCCATAATTGAATTTGGGCTTCGGGCGGTCTGGTCACCTCCTGTTGATACAAAAGACCCATTCGTAGGATTTTCCGCTATACATCCCCTCTTCACGGTCGAAAACGGCATAGCGACGACATCCCCGAGCAGACTCAGATATTTCAACAAGGTATCATTTCCGGTCGTCAAGAAGAAAGACACTTTTCGGGTTTTCTCTTTTGGTGAATCTACCACATACGGTCATCCCTTTGACGGTCGAACCGCTTATTCCAGATGGCTACAAGACCTACTGAAAGCAGCCTGCCCCACAAAGAGCATAGAAGTCATCAATGCTGGCGGCATATCATATGCTTCATACCGCATTGTCCACCTAGTTGAAGAGAGCCTCAAATATAAACCTGACTTGGCCATCATATACGTTGGCCATAATGAATTTCTCGAAAGGCGGAGTTATGCTGGGCTTTTCAGACAGGGGCAACTTTTAATATCGCTGAGATCACACATAGAAGGTCTGAGAATCTATAAAGCTATGGAGAAAGCGCTTTCCCTCATAATAAATGAAGCGAAACCAACCGACCAGGTTTCCAAGAATGAGCGAAAGACTGTCTTAAACGATGAAACCACTGCTATCCTGGATAGGAGCGCCGGACTTAACCTCTATTACAGAGACGAGAATTTTGAGAAGGGAGTTGTAAAACACTTTGCCTACAATTTGGCTAAGATGATCGATCTCTGCAAGGCCGCCGGAGTCCCTGTAATTTTGGTTGAAACCCCGTGCAATCTCAAGGACTTCTCACCTTTCAAATCAGAACATGATTCCAGACTCAGTAAATCGGCACAAGAGCATGTGGATCAGGAATTGGAGCACGCCAAGTCACTGATCGACAACTCCGATTTTAAAAGCGCATTGGAAATACTCGATAAATTGGAAAAGACCGATCCATTGTATGCTCTAACTTATTACGTCAAAGGAAAGGCGCTTGAAGGTGAAAAGCTGTACGATCAGGCTCGAGCAAATTTTGTGAAGGCTAAAGACCTCGATGTATGTCCTTTGCGAGCTACCACACCAATAATTGAAGCGATTCAGCGGATTGCGAAGGAGCAACGGGTCAGCCTGATAAAATTTTGCGGATTTGTCGATACTTACGCCTCGCAACACGGTAGCCTGTCAGGGATACCTGGAAACGAGAGCTTTTTGGACCACGTGCATCCGACTATTGAACTGCATCAAGCCCTAGCCGGACTGTTGTTCAAGGATATCCTGAACACGGGACTTGCAACAAACTGTAAATCCCTGAATCAAGAAGAAATCAAATCAATTATGGAAGATGGATTAAAATCTTTGGATCCATCGATTTACACTTTGAGAGACCTTAATCTTGCAAAAACGCTGAGATGGGCGGGAAAAAGGGAAGAGGCCAGGCAGGACCTGTTACGTATCGCCCAAAGAGACAAGAACAACCCTGAAGTTCATAAAATGCTCGCATCATACGCTCTTGAAGATGGGCGATTTGATGAAGCCATCGAACAATACAAGGAAGCTGTAAAGCTTTCTGGTGGTGACCCCCAATTAAAACTGTCGCTGGGCATTGCTCAGCATAAAGCCGGTCATAAGGATGAAGCCAGGGAAACGTATGAGGAAATCCTTAATTCAGGCGAGGCCTTGCCTGATGCCTATGCGAACCTGTCCATACTCTGTTTAGAAAATGGGGATATCACGAGGGCTAAATCACTACTGGAAACAGCTATGAAAAAATACCCCGATTCAACAGTCATCCTCTCGCCTTACGCCTTGACTCTGGCAATTTCCGGTAAGTATGACGAGGCGATAAAATTGATGTCCAAAGCTATAAAGGAAGAACCAGGCGATCCGACGCACTATTATAATATCGCTGGAATGTATGCTCTTAACCACCAGTACAACAGAGCGTTTCAGGCTCTCAATACGGCTATTGACAGAGGATATAACCGTCTCGATAAAATTATGAATGATCCGGTTTTTGAAGGACTCCGGGACAGGAAAGAATTCCAGAAAATCAAGTCCCGACTGGAATGACACAAGTTAGTAAACAGAATTTCAAGGTGCGGAAATTTCATAATAGTGAACTCTTTACAGAACCTTGAAACATGTACTGGGTTATTTGCCCTAAGACTTTTGGACTGATTTCCACATTTGTGATAGATGTGATTTCAGACAGATAAACTTCTTGCCCCTAGTAATTCTGTTGTGATATTGTTTTCTGTCATAACTCTGCTTTCGACACATCATACCAGCCGAGCGAGTTTTCCTGCACAAAATTCAGCTTAAAGAGGTCTGAGGAGGACAATTTCATGTTTGAAATTCTCGAAAAAGAACGTTTAGGCCCAGGGGTGAACCGCGCCGTAATTTCAGCGCCGGACATTGCCAGGGCTCATAAACCAGGGCAGTTTATAATATTGCGGACGCATAAAGAAGGCGAGAGAATTCCACTCACCGTAGCCGATAAGGATGTTGAAAAAGGAACGATTACACTTGTCTGGCAAGAGGTAGGAGCAACAACTTACTACATGGGGACGATGGCCATAGGAGAAAAATTTCAGGATATCTGCGGTCCACTCGGACGACCTACCCATATTGAAAAATTCGGCACTGTCGTGGGTGTCGGAGGTGGAATTGGTGTCGCCCCGCTATATCCAATTACCAAAGGTATGCATGACGCGGGAAACCACGTTATCAGTATCGTAGGCGCAAGAACGGAAGGTCTGTTGATCATGACCGAGGACATCAAGAAAGTCAGCGATGAACTTATCATCTCAACTGACGACGGATCGTTCGGTGTCCATGGATTCGTCACCCAAGTACTGCAGGGGCTTATTGACAAGGGCACCAAGATAGACCTTGTTGTCGCGATTGGTCCTGTGCCTATGATGAAAGCGGTTTGTGGAGTAACCAAGAAGGCTGAATTGCCCACAGTTGTCAGTCTGAATCCTATCATGGTTGATGGAACGGGTATGTGCGGCGCGTGCAGAGTTGAGGTCGCTGGGAAAACCATGTTCGGTTGCGTTGACGGTCCAGAATTCGATGGCCTCCAGGTGGATTTCGACCTTCTGATGAAACGACTGGCCATGTATAAGGGACCCGAGCTAATTGCTCTAAACAACTTCCGTGAGACACCTCGCGGCTGCAAATGCACTTTCCCGGGAGGCGCATAATGAGCGACCAAGAATCAAAACCTACCAAAAAGCCTAAAGTTCCCAGGCAAAAAATGCCCGAACAGGACCCCATAGAACGGGCCCATAATTTTTATGAAGTCGCATTAGGCTATGACAATGATCTGGCGTTGTTGGAAGCGAGTCGATGCCTGCAGTGCAAAAAACCTTCATGTATGAAAGGTTGCCCTGTAGAAGTCGATATTCCTGATTTCATAAGTCTGGTAAAATCCGGAGATCTCATGGGCGCTGCATGGAAAATCAAGGAAAAAAACAGCCTGCCCAGAATAGCCGGTCGTGTATGCCCGCAGGAGAGTCAGTGCGAATCAAAATGCGTCCTTGGGGCCAAGGGTAAGGGCGAACCCTGCGCTATTGGAAGACTCGAAAGATACGTAGCCGATTACGCTGCGCTCCATGATGATGGCAAGAGACCGCCGCTTCCCAAGCCTACCGGCCTCAAGGTTGGAGTCGTTGGGTCAGGTCCGGCGGGTCTCACTCTTGCCGGCGCCCTCATCAAAAAGGGAATCGCAGTCACCGTTTTCGAGGCGCTTCACGAATTAGGCGGAGTGCTTGTTTACGGCATACCTGAGTTCAGGCTTCCCAAGGCCATTGTAAGGGCTGAGGTTGATGAACTGATGCGGTTAGGCGTAGAATTCAAGACGAACTGGGTTGTCGGAAGGATAGAAACAGTCGATGACATGCTTGAGAAACACAAGTTTGACGGTGTGTTTATCGGTTCAGGCGCAGGGGCGCCCTTGTTCCTGAAAATCCCTGGTGAAAACCTCAACGGTGTTTATTCAGCCAACGAATTTCTGACTCGCGCAAACCTTATGAAGGCCTACAAATTCCCCGAAACAGACACTCCCGTTGCCAAAGGCCGCCGGGTCGTAGTGTTTGGAGGCGGAAATGTGGCCATGGACGCGGCCAGGACAGCGTTAAGACTTGGGGCGGAACAATCAACCATAGTTTATCGACGAACTATGGAAGAGCTTCCCGCTAGGTCCGAAGAAGTCCATCACGCCGTTGAAGAAGGTGTGAAGTTCCAACTTTTGTGCGCTCCAACCGAAATTGTTGGCAATGATGCGGGCTGGACCGTAGGGGTAAACCTGCAGAAGATGCAACTTGGTGAAGCTGATGCGTCTGGTCGCCGTCGTCCGGTAGCCATTCCTGGGGAAACAACGCACATTGAATGTGACACTGTTATAGTTGCAATCGGAAATGCGGCTAATCCTCTTGTCCCCACAAGCACCAAAAACCTCGAAACCAATAAATGGGGAAACATTGTCGCGGATCTTGAAACCGGGAAAACATCCCGTGATCGAATCTGGGCAGGTGGTGACATAGTAACAGGAGCGGCTACGGTAATCCTTGCAATGGGCGCTGGTCGTAAGGCGGCTCTATCGATGCTGGAAACTTTCGGAATTAGCTAGACATTACGTAGTCAGGCTAACCGTTCAATTCTCTGGAGCGGACGCGATCCAACTCAAACGCCCGCTCTAGACTACTTGTAACCATCAGGAAAACTATGGACTATAATTTGTTGGTAAAAGCGGGGTTCATGGGATTTGCCTCGTGCATGGGCGCAATATGTCTCGTTTTTTTTGTTTCCGGAAACCTTTTGAAAATAGATCGGAAAAAATTTGGAAGAGTTTACCTGCTCGCAAGTGTTGTATCATTTTTGACTGTTTATATTCTTCTACATGTTAAGATCACTTCGCTACCCACAGTTTCACGTCAAATTTTTCTTACAGGGGCCATTGGGGGATGGCTGTCCGGCGTACTTTTCGGAGCCACTCAGTTCAAACGTTTTTTGATCAGTATGTTACGACTAAAAACTTCGTGAATTGTTAGCGCTTAGTCGGTTTTAGCGTTCATTCAACCCGATTAGCTGATTAACATCCCCACGGAAAACAACATCACTCTTCAAGTATGTAAAGTCCCTTAAGATTCCGAAAATCTTCTCCACAATCCAGACCGTAACCCACTATAAAACCGTCTTCGACCTTGAATCCGCAGTAATCTAATTCAACAAATTTTTCCCGTCGCGCAGCTTTGTCAATAAGCGCAGCGGTTCTCAACGAGCGTGGTCCTTTATTCTCCAGATACTTTCGGTAATTATGGAGCGTCAGTCCAGTGTCTATTATATCGTCCACCAGGATCACATCCCTGCCCTCGACAGGCAAACTGACGTCCATTTTGATTTCCAGATCACCACTACTGACGGTCCCCGCGCCGTAAGAAGAGATCCGAGCAAAATCGACATGACACTGGCATGTTATGTTTCTTGCCAAATCTGCCATGAATACAAAAGCGCCTTTGAGTATGCCTACCAGCAATATTGATTTTCCCTGATAATCTTCTGAAATCTTTTTACCAATCTCCCGGACCCTCTCGGCTATTTCCTGTTCACTGAAAAGTTCCCTTTTAGTCGCGGTTTTCATTTGAACTAACTCCTGTCACTCATCTCATCCAATATCCACTAGACACACACAACATTAAGTCCCTGAAATTCACCAGCGGCTCAGCGCCCCAAACTTGTGAGAATCCACCAATCCCTCCCGAAGGAGAAAGTATCCCCTGGCCGCTACCATGGCCCCGTTGTCCGAACACAGAAATGGCGCGGGCAGGACGATCTCCACACCACGTTTCTGGCCTTCAGTTACGATAGTATTCCGCAACGCGGCGTTTGCAGCGACACCACCGCACACTACCACCCGGGGAATTTTTTTGGTTTCTACCGCCATGAAGAGCTTTGTAACTAACGTGTCTATAACCGCTTCCTGAAAAGCCGACGCGATCCTCTTCACCTCATCGAACTGGTCAGAGGTTAGGTTCGATGGAGTAATCTGATGAAAACTACCGCGGACCATCTTGTTACGATGACTTCCAAAGATGCTTTCAGCATACCTCAAAACGGCAGTTTTAAGCCCTGAGAACGAGAAATTCAGGTTTCCAGGCTCCATTAAAGCTCTGGGGAATCGCAGGCCATTGGAAGAGGCTTCAGAAGCGAGTTTCTCTATGATAGCGCCCCCAGGATATCCAAGGCCCAAGAGCTTGGAAACTTTGTCGTACGCCTCACCTGCCGCGTCATCTCTGGTTTTGCCGATTACTTCAATGTCTAAAGGTGAAGAAACCTGGAAGAGGCTCGTGTGACCTCCAGAAACAACAAGCCCTATAAACGGCAATCCCATTCGATCATTTTCCAGCCATGAGCTGAAAAGGTGGCCATGCAAATGATTAACTCCACAAATTGGCTTTTTTAGAGCCAGAGCCAAGCCTTTGGCTGCCCCTATCCCAACCAGAAGGGATCCGATCAATCCTGGCCCTCTTGTAACCGCAATCCCATCCAAATCGTGAAACTCAGCCCCAGCATCTTTGAGAGACTTGGAAATTACAATTGAAATGGCTTCGATATGCTTTCGTGAAGCCAGTTCAGGAACCACCCCCCCAAATTCCTTGTGAATGTCAATCTGAGAAACTACGATATTTGAGAGCGTCTTGCTGCCATTTTCTACAATCGCTGCAGCAGTTTCATCACACGATGTCTCTATACCCAACACAATCATTTCTAAAGCTCTTCACCAGAGCCATTATTTTTAATTATCCACTGGTTAATCTCCAACCAGCCGTTGAATCTAGCTGTTACGGGGGCCTCACAGGACCTATTCCAAGGCTGGACCATCAGTCCGACACCCACTCCATCATTCAGGTAATCCCGCAAGTGCAAGGCATCATCTTCGATAATAAACTCCGCCCCTGTTTCCTTTAAATAGGCGCGCTTGTCTCGCGAGCCACCGGTAATTATCATCTCGGGTTTTCTCCCACTCCATGGCAAGGAGTCTAATTGACGTTTCGCACTCATCAAATCGGATCGACCAGTGATGAACAACAACGGATGACCACTCATCCTGTGTATGTCTTCAAGCGTCTCAACTGCGCCATAATAAGGTTCAATGGTGTCTCTGGAATACATGTAATCCACAGCTTCTAACAGTATCTGCTGATCTATACCAAGGGGTTCAAGGTCCCAGGTTAACAAACTGGAGGAATCAATTTTTGAACCCGTGACAGAGTTAATGTGCTCCAATATGACATCGATAGACCTGAGCACTACTCCATCCACATCAAACGCCAATTTCATCTCTTTAACCTCATTCAATTAATTATCACCGTTTGAACGATAATTCTTTTCGTTTGTTTATGAAACCACAAAGGTCTTATAATAAAAAATTAGTTACGAATCACGCCATAGGAAACTGAGAGCTTGCAAACAGGAGTCCAGAGCTGGCTGCCGAGAATCCAAACATTTTATTACGATCAATTGTAGGCCTATTGCTCGTTATCATTATCGGGACTGGCGGATACATGCTCATTGAGGGGTGGTCGTTTCTGGATGGCCTATACATGACTGTGATAACTATATCATCCATTGGCTACGGAGAGGTTCACAAACTCAGCAACGCCGGACGCATTTTCACAATGTTCCTAATATTTTTTGGGTTCGGTGTAGTCGGTTATGTTTTAGTGTCAGCGAGTAGGCTCATTATTGAGGGAGAAGTCCAAAAGATTTTCACCAGGCGACGGTTCATGAAAGCGATAGAAAAGATAAAAGACCATTTTATAATCTGCGGGTTCGGTCGGATGGGCGCGTTTGTATGCCAACAGTTTGAGGCGCGAGGCATCCCATTCGTGGTCGTCGAGAGCGATCAGGAGACCCAATTCAAGATAATGGAAGCAGGTTACTTTCTTTCTCCAGGTGACGCCACGCAGGAAAAGGTTCTACTCGGAGCTAATATAAAAAGCGCCCGCGGCCTAGTATCCGTCCTGAACTCAGACGCCGCGAACGTTTACGTCGTCCTTACAGCCAGAGAACTGAATCCAAATCTTGAAATCATAGCCAGAGCTGGTGAAGAAGGGGCCCAGAAGAAATTGGCGCGCGCTGGGGCTAATCGCGTGATTAGCCCGTATCAGGTCGGGGGAATGCGAATGGTCATGGCCATCCTGAAGCCTGAAGTTATGAACTTTCTCGAAGTGGCAATGGATTACCGGGACCTGAACATCGAAATCGAAGAGATCAATGTATCCGAGGGATCTACATACGTAGGGAAAAGTTTGATAGACACAGATATAAGAAGAGATTTAAATCTTATCATTATCGCTGTGAAAAAACCTAGTGGGAAAATGGTCTTCAACCCAGGTCCCAATACAGTGATTGAAGAGAATGATACTCTTATTGCCATGGGAGAGAAAAAGAGCCTTGAGGTTCTTAATATGAAATCTGGCTTATCAAGTTCCTAATGAATGTGATATAATTAACATATGAATGCAACATCACTCAATAAAATTCTGGTCAATTTGGGTATGGCCGTCCTCTTGCTCTTGGTCTTCGTGGCAAACGCATTGGCTTACGACATCAGGGGGGTCTGGGTAGGATCTGCACAGGGTTCGATCTTTGGCGCAAAAGGATCCGTTAACATAACTTCCCAAAAAGGGGAAGAAATTGCTGGGATTATTGAAGGCGGTAACATGTTTGGTTCCGCGAAGTTCGAAATACAGGGAAAAATCAGGGGAAATTATATCTTTGGATCTCGCGATGGTAATTCGTTTGAAGGCTATATTTACCCTGACTGGAGCATTAGAGGAGTTTTCAAGGGGATAGATGGGGACACATACCAGGTCGTCCTTAGAAGACCCTACTACTATTGGGGAGCCCCTCAACAGGGTTGGCCTTACAACTGAGCCCTGACAGAAGTCTGAATTTTATTTCTAGCTGCGAGCAAGCATTGTGCGCGGACTGATCATTGATATAGAGTTTAAGCCCCCTGATAAATCACGATATTCTGAATTGAAAGAGGGCATAATTAGCGCAGCCGAACTGATTAAAGGTTTAGACCCATCAGATGAAATTGTTTTAGATTACGTCCATTTTTCCAGTTTTGAAGATCATGAGCCCCACCTGCCTAATTACGACTTTGCTGTCCTCAGTCCACAGGGATGTCCGTGGAATTCATACCAAGGTACAGCTATAAAAAAACTCTCTTTCCTTGCCGCGTCAGTTCGTGAAAATATTCAGCTAAATCGAGTACCTGTCCTTGGTATCTGTGGTGGTCATCAGTTTTTGGCAATGGCTTTTGGAGGAGAAGTGGGCTTCATCGACAACAGATTCAGGTCTGCCATGGGTTCATCTTATAGCAAAGACTGTAAGGCTGAACGCGGAGAGACCATTCTTAGGACCACCATGGAAGATCTCATATTCCGGGGGGTCGCTCACCATCCGGGAAAATTTTGCGTAATTGAAAACCATGTTGAGGAAGTGAAAGTAATTCCTCCAGCTTTTGTAAATTTGGCTTTTAGCGAGTTGTCGAGGTTTCAACTCATCAGGATACCAGGCAAAGTTGTTTACGGTACGGCTTTTCACCCAGAGCGTGGCTGGAATCATGCTGAATCCTCAGAGCAGTCACCGGCCCCGGCAGGCAAGATGATACTTGCAAACTTTTTGGAGATGGCATGCGCAATGCGCGCTGACACTCGTTTGAATTGAAAAGCGCATTTCATTGTTTTAAACAATGTTTATCATGTTTTATTAACGAAAGGGCCTAATATGGACGAACTTGGGAAAATTGCTATCCGGCTCAACCATTGGGTTGGGCATAACCTTGAACACGTAAAGGCCTATGAAGAGGTTGCTCTAAAGCTCGCGGAATTAGGAATGATCGAGGCTTCGAACCATGTCCGTCAGGCAATAGAGTTCAGCTCCAAAGCAAACACAAACTTTGAATTAGCCTTAAAATTGGTTGAATCCAACGCAGGAGAGAATATAGACTATTCTCAGGCTGAAAAAAGTCACCATCATGGTTTTTCGGAGGGGACACATACTCACGGCAAAGATGACAAGGTTCATCGACATTCGTGACATTCAATAGTATTCATGAATTGGGACTGATTGATTCACCGTCAAGGTTGAAAGGTTATTGGCCTACCGGTGTAGGAGGGATCCATGGAAGCCAGAACTTTTGAAATGGAGTTTGCGAAATTTATTCAAAGATTCCACATTGAAATCAGGGACGCTTTTATAGAAGACACCTTCCACAAACGTGAAATACTAGCGCATTATCAGCTCGGACGAAAAATGCTGGAAGAACTAGCCGAAGCTGTGCTTTCAGAATTTACAACCAATATTGACAAGAGGACGAGTGTCGAAACCATCGCAGACAAGTATGTACAGCTAGGAATAAGGTGTTGCGAGGATGGGCTCAGCTATTCCGAGATGGTAAGAGTCTTCATATTGTTGAAACGCCACGTATGGTTGTTTTTTCAGGAAAGCAACTTTGCGGGACAACCTTTTGATGTCCGATCTATTGTCGCTCTAAATAACAGAACCGCCCTGTTTTTCGACAGAGCCATGTATTATTTCCTGGTTGGCTTTGAACAAACTCAATCTGAAATCCAATCTGAATTAAACGAGATGTACAACGCGTTCGTAGACCGAATATATGTGGATTTGAAAGCGCGCTTGAAATCCGATTCATAGGAATTTGATTCTGTTTTTTTACATTAGGATTGTGTCCCAAAAAATAAGGTAGCAGACGCTACCTTATTTTTTGCGACTTGATTGAGGGGAACCTTGCGGGAAGATGCCAGATCGGAATTCTACTGAACAACCTGAACTGTATAGCCGAATTTTTCACCGTTCTCGACTCGATAATCAACTTTTACCCTTTCACCTACAGCCGGTCTCCTGAACGGTATGAACTTGGTTTTAAGTCCTACTTTTATGTTGACAACTTCAGCTGACTCTCCAGCCTCTGCGCTTCTAAGTGAAAGGCTCTTTGGAGACGATGCCACCACTTCTCCCACTATTGTCTTGACAGACTTTTCTTCTTTAGCTGGTTCCGGCTTGGTTTCTTCCTTGGTTTCCGGTTTTACTTTTTCCAAGGGCTTAACCTTTTCGGGTATTTGAACTTTCTCTGACGGGGCGGGCTTGGGAACTGCTCCTTTTTCACCCTGAGCCTGTCTTGCAGAGGGTTTTTTCAACGGAGAAGGACCAGTGGATGGCGTAGCGGATGGTTCGCCTTTTAATCTTCTTGGTTGGGCAGGCACAGTACCCCTGGGAGCAACCTCTTTCTTCCCTGGCGTCCATGAGCGATCCGATACATGGGCAGGCGGTTTAGTGGAGCAAATAGGACTGGGAGCAGCGCAGGAATCCGGACCCGGGCCGGCTTCCTCTCCGACACTTCGGCACACTGTTCCAGCCGGCGGCGCTGGAGGATAACACTGCGCAATCGCAGGGGCAGGTGTTAAGCTTACCACTTTCGTGGCTTTCATGTACCCATCTTCCAATATGAAGTCTACCGCAACAACTTCACCGATGCACGGACGACGGTTAGGCACGTATTTTGTACGCCATCCAACATTCACCTCTGCGCACTGACCATTGGATTTAACCAGCATGGTTCTCCATCCATGGTCTACAACAGTGCCTTTGAAGGTACAAACGCGGTACGCGTGGGCATGGACCGCGCCCAAAAAGATAATGGCCATGACTAACGAAACGATGGCCGAACAATTAATAAAATACGTCTTCCCGGACATAGGGAACCTCCTCACTCGGGGGCGTAAGGATTTGTGCTCTAGATTTTCTGGATACCGCTCTAAACGATCTCCAGTATCTATTGGCTGAAAGTTGCAAAACTAATAGTAGGTTATTTGTAAAATGTCAAGTAAATTAACATTACCTTCAGTTAATATATTGAATTAAAATGATATAATCTGTTTATCGTCCATACTGAAATTGCCTTAGTTCAAAGATTGTGTTATAAATCATTATTATACACTTGTGGTATTTTTAATGGGTATCTGTCGAGACGTTTCAGAGTGTCAAGTCGATTTTATCAAAGAGATGGCCGAAGGGCTTGGATGCACAGGTTTGCTCCTAGACAGTATCCTTGAGAAAATACGGCTTGCAAAAATCAAGGCCGACGACATGATTGAAGAATATCGGGCGCATCCCGCAGACGCGTCTACCACTTTCCTAGATAGACTCAACAAGAATATCGTAGAGTATAACTCTTTGGTTGATAAAGCTGAAGACACGCTACGCTGGCTATTGATCCAACGTGAGGCTTGTGGTTTCAGAACGCACAAAAACGTCAATTTACACTACCCTATCCCGTCAAAAATTAAATTGCTCGGTCCATGACCAGATTAAACTACCCAATAACCCTGTTGGTTCTGCATACTTTTTGTGCGGCGATCATTCTTTGCGCCTCTAAGCCCGTAAGGGCTCAAACTCCAGTGGGTACCGATCCCGAAACAGCGCAAACTGTCGTAGTGACTTTGTTCACCTCTTCTCATTGTCCCTATTGTGAAAACGTTAAAGAACTCGTAGCTGACCTGAAAACTGAACTCCCAATAAGGACCAAGATATTCGACATTAACAACCCTAGCGATTATGATCTGTATTGCAAGGTCGAAGCGACACACAAAAAGATTAAGTTTGCTGTTCCACTAGTGATCGTAGGCGACCACATATTAATTGGTCAGTCCGAAATATTTGCTAACCTGGAAAAGACTGTAAGGAAATACCAGTATTCATCCCACAATCCTTTAGAAGAAGAAACTGAGCCGCCCTCGAGTAGCTCGAAAACCCACCACACACATGCGCATCACAAAGTCAGGATTAGTTCAAAGGACGAACTCGCTGCTTCCCCGCATCACAAGGAAAAACACGCCAGATTTAATAAAATCAGTATAATAAGCGATGATCAGAACTGAGCCCATTCAGATTTTTTAAAAATCGATTTCCTCAATTCTACTGAGAGATCGAGAAGACTTGACCATATAGGATTATATGAATATATTATCGACAGATCAATCGTGAAGGGGTGCAAAATGTTTTCGATAGATGAAGAATCAAGAAAATTCCTTATGGAAAAGATTGAGCCTAATCAGTACTTACGGATATTTTTCGGCGGTTATGGATGAGGTGGCCCCAGCATGGGGTTGGCTCTGGACGAGTCAAAAGAAGGTGACGAACATTATACGGTCAATGACCTACCAATCATCGTAGATCCTTTCGCGATGAAGATCATTAAAGAATCCGGTGGCTTAAATATTCGTTCGAGCATTTTCGGGCCCACCGCCGAGCTAGCTGGGGCATCTTGCGGATCAGACTGCAGTTGCGGTTAATGGGGTTTCAAAATGCCGATCTTCGAATTTGTTTGTGAAGAATGTGGGAAACAGTTTGAGAGAATATTTTTTATTTCCGAGTGTGATACGGCCGTTACCTGTCCTTCGTGCGGTAGCGAGCGCACAAAGAAGAGTTTTTCGGTCTTTTCCCACACTGGGATTGAGAAAGGCCTGAGTTCTTCCTGCGGGTCCTCGGGAGGAGCCCGAGGGCACTCCTGAGGTTAAATTCAAACGCCGTGAGCGTTTAGTTCAAAAGAAGACAGAGGCGCACTCCCGCGCCGCTGTCTTTTTCGTATCAGGTTCTTGCTTAGTCCCATTTACGTCTATCTTCTATGACCTTGCCTTCCTCTCCAAGGCTGCCCGGCTCGAGAACACTGACTGATCCTTTAAGCTTGATGAAATCTCTTATGGTCTGTTCGACCTTGGCGACAAAGCCTTCCGCCACTGCTCCCTTAAGTTCAATCTCCAGAATCATGAGGTCCTGATCAGCTGGCCTTTCGACTACCAGTCGAGCCTTGGCTATTTCAGGGTGGGCTTCCACGACCTTTTCCACTTGGGAAGGATGTACAAACATACCCTTGACTTTGGTCACCTGATCCACCCGACCCATTATACGAGTCAACATCGGGGTTTTTCTGCCGCAGGGACAGTCGGCGTAGCTGATACTTGAGAGGTCACCAGTACCAAATCTTACTAAAGGGTAGGTCTTGTTATTGCACGTTACGACCACTTCACCGGGTGTACCCTCTGGCACGGTTCGGCCCGAATCCGGATCAACAATTTCAACAATAACATCATAGTGGATGTGCATGCCATTCGTTTCTGGGCACTCATAAGAGACACATCCCACGTCTGCGGTTCCGTAAGCCTGACGGGCTACAATGCCATATTCATCGAGAAATCGATTCCGCATAGACTCGGGGAGCATCTCTGCGGCCAGAAAAGCTACTTCAAGCTTGATGTCTGTTCGTGTCTTAAAGCCCATTTCTGCCGATTTTTTCAATATCGCCATCAGGAAACTTGGCGTCCCTATAAAACCAGTTACACCGAGGGTCTTAATTATTTCAACCTGAGTCTCCGTATTTCCTACACCGGTGGGTACAACTACACCGCCCAAACCAATTATGCCCTCCTCAAACATGTGGCCTGCTGGGGTCAAGTGATAGGCGAATGTGTTGACCACAAGGTCACCAGGACGAAAACCGACTGAATAAAGAGCGGTTTTCCAGCGCCAGTAATCTGGTTCGGTCCCTACAGGATCATAAATTGGGCCAGGGGATTGGTGTATTCTCGCCAATTTTTGCAAAGGTGCGGCCAGGAAGCCGCCAAAAGGAGGATTCAATTTTTGAGCTTCTGAAAGGTCCTTTTTGTGAGTTATTGGCAACTTTTGGAGATCTGACACCGAAGCTATATCTTCCGGCCGCAACCCTTCTGCATCCATATTCTTCTTAAGCGGTGTCCCAGAAGTATAAGCATGTCGTATAACTTCTCTCAGAAAATTTTCCTGATAGGTTTTTAGTTCACTGTAAGGCAGCGTTTCATAGCGGTTCAATATGCCCGCGTTTCGGTTATCTGAACCCATGGTTACCTCCGTGCCGAGGGAGCGTTCAAGAACGGTTATGTTCACAATACGGAACTTGCATCAGACAAAATTCCTCTTTAATGTGGAAATATTCAAGCTGTTTTGTTCCCCGGATTTCAGGAGATCTTTTCCTGGGAAATGGTAACTATCTGGAATTTAGTTTAAATTGTAATTGGCTATAGCAGCGACCCGGTTACAAAATGACCAGCGCGTCCTGAAATAGACGAGGACCCTACCGATCAACTTGGCATAGGATACTGAAATACATAGATATTGACATGGAATTTAGGACCGCATATGATGATGACGCATTGAGTCAACTGTCTAAAATTAATCTGAACAAACCACATATGTCAAGTTCAATGGCATGTTATTTTCAACTTCGATCTCGCGCCTTAAACTCTGATGCTGCATGTTGCGGCAACCATATTTCATATGAAAGAACTTTCGCATTCGTGGAATTCGTTTTAATAGACAATTTTCATGCTTGAGATCTCGCTATCTAAAATGAACTCCAGAATTCTTCAAACATTTTGAATTATCGTAGGCGAAAACAGATTTGAGCTAAAATTCAAGCCCTTAGGAGGATTTAATGACCGTTAGTAAGTGGATTCACATGGGGACTATTCTTAGCCGGCAAGCTGAACAATATCCTGCAAGGTTGGGGTGTCAGGACAAAAATAAGGATTTAACATTTGGCCAGTGGAATGAACGGAGTTGTCGGCTGGCTAACGCCTTAGCCAAAATTGGGTGTGGCAATAGTGAAAGGTTTGCCGTCATAGCCTACAATAGGGTTGAATGGATGGAGATCTACGCAGGTTGCGCGAAGGGTGGCCAAATTTGTGTTCCCATCATGTTCAGATTGGCGGGTCCGGAGATCAAATACATTGTTAATGACGCTGGATGCAAGGCGTTTATTGTAGAAAAGCCATTTGTCGAAATGATAAATGCGATCAGGGAAGAAATATCTCCGCCCAAAGGGAATTTTATTTACCTTGGGAATCCAGGCGACACCGTGCCGGATGGATATGTGGGTTATGAAGAATGGTTGGCCGCATCCAGCGCGGCTGAACCTGATTTAATTGTTGATGCGGAAGCTCCGTGGACCTTCATGTATACTTCTGGCACCACTGGAAAACCTAAGGGAGTCGTGAGAACTCACGAGAGCTATATGGCCATGTACTATCTTAACGTCGCAAATATGGGAATTAGACCCTCAGATAAAACTTTGATGGTTATGCCAATGTGCCATGTCAATTCAATTTATTATTCTTTCCCCTATACGTTAGTTTCGGCTCCCGTCTGTGTCTATAATGAATCCAGCTTCAACGCTCAGGATTTCCTCCAAACTGTTCAAAACTTCCGTATTACGTTCACCTCTTTGGTCCCAACTCATTACATCATGATACTCTCACTACCTGATGAAATTAAAAAACAGTATGATGTTTCGAGCATGAGGCAGTTACTTATTTCGTCAGCTCCCGCCAGAAAAGAGACAAAAGTCGCAATTCTGGATTTCTTCAAAAACGCAGAATTATGGGAAGCATATGGATCAACCGAGGCTGGATTGGTTACGCTCTGTCGGCCGGAGGATCAATTAAGGAAATTAGGTACAATAGGCAGGGAAATTTTTGGTATAGATCGTATCAAAGTCCTCGACGAAGAAGGCAACGAAGTTCCCGATGGTCAGGTTGGCGAACTCTATGCTCGAACACCGATGTTATTTAAGGAATATTGGAATCTTCCCGAGAAAACACGAGAAGTATTCAATGGAGAGTGGTTCACAGCCGGCGATATGTGCTTCAGGGACCCAGATGGCTTTTACGTGCTAGTGGATCGCAAAGCTAACATGATCATTACAGGAGGTGAGAACGTTTTCCCTTCTGAGGTCGAGAACGCCATCGCCTCCCATTCCGCAGTCAAAGATGTCGCAGTCATAGGTGTCCCGCATGAAAAGTGGGGAGAGTCCGTACACGCTTTTGTAATTTTAAAATATGGTGTTGAGCCCTCGGATGGACTCAAAGATGAAATTAGGCGCTTTTGCAAAACAAAAATCGCCGGCTACAAGGTTCCCAAATCTATGGATTTTATTTCTGATGAAGACATGCCTCGCACAGGCACTGGCAAAATATTGCATAGAGTGCTCAGAGAGCAGTACGGTACCTGGAGCGACAACAAATAGCCCGAAAGGCTTATCCGGGACAACGGATGAACAGAGTTTTCAGAGCGTCTATGCGCACGAAGACTACTGCAGAAAATCAGGTTAATGCGAACAGCCCCGAAAGGACGACCGGCGACGAAAATGAATTGGGCGCCATTCTCAAATTCGAAAGGTTGCTGTCGGACCTTTCGGCTACGTTCGTTAACCTGCCTTCTGATCAGGTAGACCAGGAAATAGAGCGCTGGATGGGTAGAATAGGCGCCTTCCTGAACATGAAGGTGGGTACCCTGGCTCAACATTCTGAAGATCAGCAGAGGGCTCGTTTTACACATGCATGGGCCGCCGATGGCATCGAAAAACTTCCCGCCCGAC
>JBMFSZ010000001.1:0-33185 GCA_049967315.1 Desulfomonilaceae bacterium | reverse complement strand
CGAAGGTTTGGGGGCCGAAATGCCTGACAATATCTGGATCTCCGGTAGATATTTCTTCCTGTATCCGGACAGCAAGCTCAACAAGGAATTCGTTGCCCGTTTCCACAAACGCTGGAATCATTACCCGGCTTATGTTTCAGAAACCGCCTACTCTACGATGTTCGCTTTCAAGAAAGCCGTCGAGGCGGCAGGTTCCAAGGAAACCGGCAAGGTGGTAGATAGCCTCGCTGGGATGGAGCTTGATTCACCGGCTGGGCATCGCGTTTTCAGAAAAGAGGATCACCAGGCAATGTATGAGGTTCCATGGGGACTCACGAAGGCTGATCCCAAGTATCCATTTAAAATCATGGGCAAACAGATCGTAATTCCGGCAAAGGAATTTTTCAATCGTCCGCCTTTTGAAGGACCTGGGACACATCCACCGTTCAAGAATTGAAATCAAACCTGCGTGAGGCATTGTGGAGCTATTAAGATGCGTCACTTTGCCTCTTCAGGACAAACAGATGGAAGCGTTCGAGTCAGGGAGTAGACGCTTATGATACAGTCGCTTGTACATGTCTGTCTGGCCGGGATCTCCACCGGAATGTTCATTTGGCTTGTAGCCAGTGGTTTGACCCTTGTTTTCGGGGTCCTCAGGGTTCTGAATTTTGCTCACGGTAGTTTTTACATGCTGGGCGCATACTGTTGTTACACGATTCTGAAAGTAATGGGTGGGAACTTTTGGCTCGGCCTTCTGATTGGTCCACTCGTTGTCGCAATCGTTGGACTGTTCATGGAAAAGTATCTCCTGCGATTGGTCTATCACCTTGACTTGCCCTACCAACTGTTGCTTACCTTCGCAATGGTCCTGATTTTTGACGATCTTGTCAAAATGATCTGGGGCGCTGGATCCATAGGCTCTCCTGCTGTTGGCGGGCTTTCGGGTTCCGTTTCCATAGCGGGTCGTGCGTTTCCCGTTTACAATTTGTTCATAATCGCTGTCGGTCCGCTGGTGGCCATTGGGCTCTATGGTCTGCTTGAAAAGACATGGTGGGGACGTATAGTTCGCGCTTCAGCTTCTGATCGGGAAATGGCTATTTCGATTGGAGTCAATGTTCCTCAGCTTTACACTGGAGTATTCATGTTTGGGGCGTGGCTCTCGGCTGCTGGAGGAGCGTTGGCTGTCCCATACGTTGGATTGTTAACGACCGGAATGGGAGAAGCCATAATTATTTCCGCGTTCATCGTGGTGGTCATAGGCGGCTTGGGTAGCTTGAAGGGGGCCTTTTTGGGCTCATTGATCGTGGGACTACTAAGTTCTTTTGGCACCAGATTCATGCCAATGCTCGACATGTTTCTCACCTTTGGACTCATGGCCGCAGTTTTGTTATGGCGTCCTCAAGGTTTTTTCGCAGAAGGCTGACATATGAACCGTTACAGGAAATATTGCGTAGCCATTGCTTGCTTGGTGGCGCTGGTTATCGTTGGTTTGGTTGGTGGTCGATTTGTTCTTTACCTCGCGACGCGAACCATGATCCTTTCGATTTTCGCTCTGGGATACAATCTGCTACTTGGTAGAACAGGCCTGCTTTCGTTTGGCCATGCCGCCTTTTTTGCTACAGGCGCTTACGGCCTTGCGCTCACGGCAATACATGTAAGCGCCCATCCTGTTTTGGGTATTTTTGTGGGGGTTGCGGCTGCTGCAGTGCTTGCTTTGTGTATCGGATTTTTCTGTGTCAGACATACAGAAATATATTTTGCCATGCTTACTCTTGCCTTCGGAATGATGGTCTTTGCACTGATTTGGAACATGAGGAGCATTACCGGTGGCGATGATGGTCTTTATGGAATTTCACGGACCGCCATATCTTTAGGAATTACCAGTATTCCAATTAGAAAGGACTACCAGTTTTACTTTTTTGTAACTTTCCTGTTCGCAGCCAGCGTTTTCGTCATACACAGAATTTACTCGTCTCCTTTCGGACTGGCGTTAGCCGGCATTCGTGAAAACCATGTTCGTACTGAATTTGCCGGCATCTCGGTAAAAACCTATCGCCTGTGGGTGTTCACCCTTTCCGGCGCTTTCGCGGGGCTGGCTGGAGCCTTGTCAGCGCTTCTGGAAAGCAACGTGGCGCCGTTCTCTGCACACTGGAGCCATTCGGCGGAGCCGGTTCTTGTGAGCCTTATTGGAGGGTTACAGACTTTTTCCGGCCCTATCGTAGGTAGTATAATTTTTGTAGTTCTCCGTGAGATCTTGCAGCGATTCACATATAACTGGATGTTGTGGTTCGGGATACTTTTACTGGCGATCATACTTGGGTTCCGCGGGGGTGTGGTTGGATCAATTTCAGGCGCATACAGGCGTTACGTTCAGCGCTGAATTTTATTTTAGGGAACGAGGGACGGAGCAATCTCCGTGTTGCGTTTCGGTAGAAATCTTTCAAAACACGTCCAATTGTGTTGAGCACGAAAGGATAACATGGGCGAAAGTCTGCTAGATGTTAGATTGTTGAACAAGGCGTTCGGTACTGTGGTCACTGCTAAAGACCTGAATTTCTCGCTCAATCGCGGAGTAATTACGTCTATCATAGGCCCCAACGGAGCTGGGAAATCCACACTAATAAATGTGTTGACAGGGCTGTTGCCCGCCGACTCAGGAGAAATCTGGTTCGAAGGGCGAGAAATCACTAGAGAACCCATTCACAAACGCGTAACACTGGGGCTAGGGAGATCATTTCAGGTTGTGAACGTATTTGGGAATCTCACGGTGTTTGAAAATCTTGCCATTCCGTCGTTAGCTCTCAAACGCCACACAGGCAAGATCTTTAAGGCTGTGGCCAATCTGAGAGACATCCACCAGGATGTTGAAAACGTACTCAGTGAGGTAGGGCTGCTAGGTCAGGCATATATGGTTGCCAGATCTCTCTCCCATGGGGATCAACGTTTACTGGAGGTCGCTATAGCGTTAGCGGCAAAACCTCGGCTCTTGTTTCTCGATGAGCCGACGGCGGGGATGAATCCGGTTGAGAGAACCAGGATCCTGGAAACCATAAGAAAGCTTTCACTTTCCGGTGAGGTTACATTCGTAATAGTTGAACACGATATGGATATCGTTTTTTCGTTGTCTGACCGGGTAATGGCTTTACATAGAGGGCACATCATAGGAGACGGGTCTCCCGAGGAAATCAGAAGGAATCCCGAGGTCCGTGAAGTATATTTAGGGGAAGAGGTCCAGCATGGTGCTGCAGGTCAGTGATATCGATGTTTACTACGGTAGCGCTCATGTGCTTCAAAGTGTATCTTTTGAAGTCAGGCAAGGCGAGACCGTGGCATTGTTGGGACGAAATGGCATGGGTAAGACCACGACCCTGCGTTCCATCATGGGTTTGACTCCCCCGTCTAACGGATCGATCCGATTTGAAGGCAAGGAAATTAGCAAGCTGACTCCTAACACAATCGCGAAACTGGGCGTGAGTTACATTCCTGATGATCTGAGGATTTTCCCTGATCTCACTTGTGAAGAAAACCTCGAGATAGCAATGCGAGTATGCCGGCGGTCAGGATACTGGACGAAAGATAGAGTTGAGGCCTTGTTTCCTCTTCTGGCGGACAGACGAAAGCAGAAGGGCTCGAGTTTTTCCGGTGGCGAAAAAAAAATGCTTAGTCTGGCCCGGGCTCTGATGATGAATCCTTCCTTAATTCTGCTGGATGAGCCGTCGGAAGGGCTTGCGCCATTAATTGTGAAAAAGCTGCTTGAAACCATACAGGACATTAAGCGACACGGGGTCACCATTTTACTGGCAGACCAGAACCTACGTTTTTGCAAAGAAGTTTGCGACCGCGGTTACATTCTGGAGAAAGGCACTGTTGTTCATAGTGGGACAATGGAGGGTATCTGGTCCAGCGAGGATGTTGTGAAACGCTATCTCGTTCTTTAGGGAGTCAAAGAAGCATCAGGAGGTTGATACATGAAAATTCTAGTAGGCTATGATGG
Organism: Desulfomonilaceae bacterium; assembly: GCA_049967315.1. GTDB lineage: Bacteria > Desulfobacterota > Desulfomonilia > Desulfomonilales > Desulfomonilaceae > CAJBEZ01. The sequence continues at coordinate 29,212 of JBMFSZ010000001.1, read as the reverse complement.
TTCCAATCCAGCCAGGAACGCCTTGAATCTGGCGAAGAAACACGCTCTTGCCTTTGGAGCATCTGTCTACGTGGTTTATTCAATCAAAAAGGACTCTCAAACAACTCCTGACGCCATCGAACAGGCCCAGGAGCTGCTAGAATATACAAAGGAAGTTTTTTCTGCTGATAAGGTCCCTGTTGAAACTCATCTTCTAGTTCGTGGGTTCACACCTGGTGAAGATATTGTTGAGTTTGCAAAGGAACACCAGGTCGAGGAGATCGTCGTCGGGATCAAAAAAACTTCCCCGGTAGGCAAGATGGTTTTTGGATCCAACGCCAGATATGTGATTCTGAACGCTCACTGCCCTGTGGTGACCGTAAAATAAGGTTCCAATCAACCCCATACCACGAGATTCATTGACAGCGGGTTGAACAGATACGGATGAAATGGGAGCACTCTTAAATAATAAGCGTACACACCAGTTTCTTCGCAGTGAATCAAGCCTTTAAAACGCCACACGCCGTCCGTGACTTGCTGTTCGCTTACCATAGGCGTAACGTTTCTGTTTACAAGGCGCTCTGAATTTCCATCCTGGCCAATGGGCCCATGGCAAAGGTCCACTATTACTTCCTCATCTCGTAGCTGACCCAGTTGAATCGTGGCGGTTACTTCGAGCGTTTGTCCGAGAGAAACTTTCTCACCTGTAGGAATCGAAACATCAACTATATTAACGTCTTTCCATACCGAACGAACTCTCTTTTTCCACTCGCTCAGTTCCACGGACCTCACCAACTTGTTTTCCCCAAGAATCTGATGCGCGAGTCCGGCCTGAAGGTAATATTCTTCCATATATTGTTCTATCATTCTGTGCGAATTGAAATGTCCACTGATCTTGGCCATACTGTTCTTCATCTTTTCTATCCAGGCGTGAGGCAACCCATCTGGCCCGCGGTTGAAGAAGAGCGGGATGATTTCGTATTCCAACAGATCAAACATTTGTTCAGCGTCACGTTTATCGCTGTCCTCGGAGTCTGGCGAGTCTTCATTCGAACCTATTGCCCAGCCGTTGGTCCCATCGAATGCTTCCGGCCACCAGCCGTCCAGGATACTGAAATTCAGGACTCCATTCGCAGCGGCTTTCATGCCTGATGTCCCGCAGGCCTCTTTCGGCCTTTTTGGTGTATTTAACCAAACGTCGGAACCCTGCAAAAGATATCGGGCTACATTAATGTCGTAGTCCTCGATGAAAACCAGATTTCTGTACAAACCCTCTGATGTTGACTGATGAACAACCTTTTTTATTATTTCTTTTCCTAGCAAATCTTTCGGATGAGCTTTGCCAGAAAAAATGAATTGGATCGGTCGTCTTTTATCTGACATCAATCGGAGTAGTCTGTCAGGATCCGATAAGATCAGATCCGCTCTTTTGTACGGTGCAAACCTCCGGGCGAATCCTATCGTGAGGGCTTCAGGATTCAAATATTCCCGAACCCGTTTTTGGTCCAGTGTTGAACCACCTCTGACCGACATCTGTTTAAGAAGCCTTCTTCGACAGAAATTGACGAGGCGTTCTCTACGTGTTTCATGAGCCGTCCATACCTGGTCATGAGGTATGTTGTAAACTCGCGACCAGACCTTGGTGTTATCCGGTTCTTCGATCCATCCTTCACCAAGATATCGGTCGAACAGGTCAGACATTTCCTTGGACAGATAAGAAGGTATGTGAACCCCATTAGTTACATACCCGATGGGGATATCGTCCTGTTCCATCTCCGGCCACAAATAGCCCCACATTTTTTTTGACACATCACGGTGGATTTTGCTTACGGCGTTCACACCCCGGGAAAGCCTGAGAGCTAGAACGGCCATGGAAAATGGGGAGGATCTATCACTAGAGTTTGTACATCCAAGGTCCAGCAAATTTTTTACCGACATGCCCATGGATTCCATGTATTTGGTAAAGTATTTGGTCACCAAATCCTGGGGAAACAAATCTATGCCTGCAGGAACAGGTGTGTGGGTAGTGAAAACCGTCGAGGCTGTAACCGCTTCCATTGCCACTTCGAATGAAGTCTTGTAAGTGATCATTGTCTGGCGGATACGTTCCAGGGCGGCAAATGCGGCATGACCTTCATTAAGGTGATATACAAAGGGCCAGAGCCCCAATAGGTGGAGAGCTCGAGCGCCTCCAATCCCTAAGACGATCTCCTGTCTCATTCTCATTTCCAGATCGCCACCGTAGAGTTCCGCTGTGACAAGTCTTGCCGAAGGAGCGTTAGACGGATGAGATGAATCCAGAAGATACAGGGGGATGCGTCCAACCTGCACTTTCCAGATGAGTATCTTTACGGGAGCGCCATCCAGCTCCAGATCAAATGATAACTGACCACCGGATCCATCACCCACGGGAGAAATTGGCATGTTGTAGAAATCGTTGTCTGGATATGACTCCTGTTGCCACCCATCTATATTCAGGTATTGCCTGAAATAGCCCTTCTGGTAAAGCAGGCCTAGCCCGATTAATGGGAAACAGAGGTTTGAGGCGCTCTTGAGATGGTCACCCGCCAATATGCCCAGTCCGCCTGAATAGATTGGAAGGCACTCCGATATCCCATATTCCATACTGAAGTAGGCTATACGATAATCTATGGGCCTCTCGAGGTTAAACGAATAATTCTCAATATTACTGACGTAATTGTCGAACTGTATTTCCAGTTCTCTGATTCTATCTATTAGAGTGCTGTCTTCCAGGATCTCCCGTATCCGGAACTCGCTCAGCCTGGACAGAAGCATTATCGGATTATGGCCACACGCTTCCCACAATTCGGGATCAAGAGCCTGAAACAGACGACTTGCTTCCGGGTTCCATGTGAACCACATATTCATACCTATTATTCGTAGCGCTTGAAGTTCATCCGGCAGATCGGGTTTGACGATCAGGTGACGGAGTTTCATGTGTTGCACCTCTTGCAGATCCAGGGAAAACAACGTCGGAGGAGGATTCCAGGACGATAATCTTCTAAAATTCTTATCAGGAAGCGTTTCAATGTGTCAAGCTGATTAGGTTTATCCTAGCGACCTCTTGTAACGTTACTTGAGTTGTTGGATCGATCATGCGATTATTAATAATTATAACTTGATGTCAAAGCTTTTGGAACCGGACCACAATATGGAATCACGTTCTATAAAAAATTGGACAGCGGAACAACGCATTACCGCTGTCAAGGACATGTTCAATTCAATCACACCACATTATGATTTGCTGAACCGTGTGCTGTCCGCTCGAAGAGATGTGAGCTGGCGAAAATTTGTCGTGACACGTATTCCAGCTCAAGCTGAAAGAATACTGGATTTGGCTACTGGCACTGGCGATCTTGCCATTGAGATAGCCCGCGGATTACCGCAGGGCAGGGTTACAGGAGCAGACTTTGTCCCAAAAATGATGGAGCCAGCTCAACTAAAGACCCAGTCCAAAGGCCTGTCATCACGCATCAACTATGTTGCCGCTGATGCGACAAAACTCCCTTTTCCGTCTCATGAGTTTGATGTGGTGACAATTGCTTTCGGATTAAGGAACATCCCTGACAGATTTGCTGCTTTGCAGGAAATGAAAAGAGTCGTAAAGCCGGGCGGTAAGCTTATTACTCTCGAGATGACTTTCCCCAAAAGCCTTGGTCTTCGGGGTTTTTTCAAATGGTATCTTAATCATGTGATCCCGACGGTGGGAGGCATCATATCAGGTAACAGGCAAGCTTATAGTTATTTGCCTGAATCAATTCAAGATTTTCTGACCCCAGACCAGTTGAGCGAACTGTTCAAGTCCTCGGGATTTGAGTCGGTTCGGGCTTTCCCTCTGACATTTGGACTGACTTATGTTCACGAAGGAATAGCAGCGGGACACCACAATTTACAAACGGTCCTTAAATGTTAAATGCGGGTTGAGGTTCCGCATACTTGACAGAAGTCTGGAACAGAAAGATTTAGAAGTTTTCGTCAGAGCGGCTGCCGCTTCGCTGCTTATTTTGCATTTCGTCCCATTTTGTTCTCGCGTCTGTTGGAGGGGGAATCATATTCGATAGCTTTTCGAGGCTGGGGAGGTTTTTTTGAATCCAGCCTGTTTTTTCGTTTTCGTAACCGGCTGGGCGCAATGCTGAAGTTTGGACTGATGAGCAGGATGACAGGAGAGACACACAGAAAGCGACAAACAAAATAACCCAAAAGAACTTTGTCATATTAAATCACTCGCTTTGACAATAGGTTGATATTTTCAAACCTCTTGAAGCGGAGCTTATACATGTTATTATTTGGAATATCAATATTTATTAATAGTATTTTTAAAAAAATAAAATTTTATGAGGTGTTGTCCAATATAACTTGGAAAATATTCACTCTTTAGCCTTTTTTAGCCGCTTCTGCATTACAATGGCATCATCACCTGTCTCTTGATAAAACTTCTTTCTGATTCCTATTCTTAAGAATCCAGATCTATTATATAAATTAATTGCGTTATAGTTTGATATGGCTACCTCCAGCAAAATTGATGTGATATTCATATTAATGCACATTTGTTCGAGGTATTTCATCAGGAATGTTCCCATGCCTTTTCCCCGAAAGTCATCATGTATGCTTAAATTTAGTAAGTGAGCCTCATCGAGGACTTTCCAGAAACAAAAATATCCCACCAATTTGCCCCTCAACCTGAACATGATCAATCCGGGGTTCTTTTGATCAATTTCCCTCATGAACATGTTTTCGGACCATGGGCTGTAAACTGTAGTCCGTTCGATTGCCATTACTTCAGGCAGGTCTTTCAAAGACATAGGGAATGCGACAAGAAGGTTTTCCCAGGTTATGTTCGCATCAAGTGATGTTATGTTATTCATCCGGGCTTGATGTATCTTTAAAAGGCTTACGAATCCTAGTCAGAAAAAAATGTGGAAGCTGATTGTGCCCACAAGACCTATAACAAAATAGATCAGAGAAGATTTGTCGAGATTACCGGCCAGCATGTCCAAGGCTCCGAGAGTTGGCACGGCCAAATAAGCGAATTTGAGGGCTTCTAGAAGGTTTTGCGGCCAAATTTTAACTATGTGGTTAAGGACAACGGACCCTACGATTATGATTGGAACCTGGGTGAGCAAACAGATTACAAAACCGGTGATTAGGGATGAAATGAAAAAAATAGCCAGTTTTGGGCTATCCCTTTGAGCGAGAGCTTCACCCGCAGGAATTGCCATTTTACCCAGACATAGTCTTACAACAAGGTCGAGCTTGCTTCCGAGAAAAGCTAGCGGCATGCAAAGCATGAAGCTCAGGAGAGCCAACGCAAGCACATCGAAATGATGTTGACCATGTACAATTATGGCGATGGATGCTGAAATGGCTGAGGCGAAAGTCACATCAGGGGCGATGAATCCACCGATGGGTGGTCGTCTTAGCCAAAGCACCTCGAAAAGGACTCCGACTGACAACCCTGTTGTTATGTCACCTAGAACACCCCCAAGAATGGACCCGACAACTATCGGGCGTGAAATCATCAACTGGCCGATCTGGTACCGGTCCAACCATAAAAGACTACCAATAGGGCCAGCGAGAAAAGCCTCTTGTAACATCAATATCCTTGTACTCAGGATCTTTACATCAGGGCATCCTGGGGAGACGGACAAAAAGATGAACAATTGCACAGGTCGCAGAAATTTATCGGTTTCTCGAATGGAACACTCTGGACGCTGATATCAATACCGGTATCGAGTATTTCCCTTAGCGCCATCAGAGACTCTTCTCCGACCGCCACAGATCGCGTAAGGGATTTCCCTTTTCCGTTTCCTGTCATATTGCCAAGGTTTAGATGACTAAACTTGACTCCTGCTTTGATGAGCCTCAACGCGTCCACGGGGGTGTCCACTATGACCATACGCCTGATGTCCTTATTATCCACTTCGTTAAGCAGGCGCGCTATGGTTTCTACATGATCTATCACTATCTTTACGGAGTAAGGAATGGCGCATTCCATTATCATTTTTTGGACTTCGTCCTCAGCCAGGCCATCATTGGCAATGTAAAGCTCCTGAGCGCGGGTTGACGGAAGCCATCCCTGCAGAATCTGGCCATGGACAAAGCGATCATCTACTCTAAGAAGTACTATAGGCATTGGTTAAAACCACGGTTCTTTCAACGAAAAACTGTTTATTATATCACGATCAGCGTGGGCGCCTTTGTCTCAGGACATCGGATGCCCTGTAGATGTTTTCCTTGCCGGCGTCCGCCGCGAGTTGCGCAAGCCCGTTCAAATCATAATCGTCACGAGCGTTAACCGACTTGATAAGCATCGGTAAATTCAGACCTGTCACAACTTCTACACGTCCTTCTTCAAGAAAAGACAATGAAACATTTGTCGGTGTTCCACCAAAGAGGTCAGTAAGTATTAGTATTCCTGATCCTGAGTTGGTTTTGACTATAGCTTTTGCAACCTGTTCCCTCAGTGTATCGGGTGAACCGTCAGGATCAATGGACAGAGCTACAACCCCTTCGTCAGATTTTAAACCAATAAGACGTGCGGTATCCAGAAATTTAACCCCAAGTTCCCCATGGGTTAATACGAGAATGCCGATCATTGTGACGATCTTCCTGTTAATCAACAGGGGGTATTTCCCCTGCCACCAAAACTTTATATTCCATATGCCCGTGATGTCTGTATCGAAATCTCGGGGCCAAACCAAACGAATCGATGTCAGTCAGCTCTCAGACGCGATTCAACTCCAAGTTCCCGGAACTTCAGCCGAACGTTGTGATAACCTTGAGCAACCAGTCTATTAGCCAACCTGGATGCGATGACTACGGACCTGTGCCGTCCCCCCGTGCACCCAACCGAGATGGTAAGGTACTGTTTTCCTTCTCTAATGTAAAGAGGTAAAAGAAAATTCAGCAAGTCATAGATTTTTTCGAGAAACGTCCCTGTAACAGGTTTTTCTAGTATCCAATCAATGACTTCGCTGTCCCTACCGTCTTTATCCCTAAGTGGTTCCACGAAAAAAGGGTTTGGCAAAAAACGGACGTCAAATACCAAGTCTGATTCAAGAGGGATCCCCTTTCCAAAACCAAACGCGTTTACCTGTATTTGCAATTCCCCTGTGTGGATGTCCGCATAAATCTTTTTTATGTCATCTCTCAACTCATGCACTGTTATGTCCGAGGTGTCAATAATTCTTTGAGCCCTGTTCCGGATTTCTTTAAGTTCCAGCCGCTCTTTTCTTATGCCTTCAATTATGTCACCGTCCAGTGCAAGCGGATGTTGGCGTCTGGTCTCACTGTATCGCCTGATCAGTACTTCATCTCTGGCATCGAGAAACAGTATTTCCAGATAAGTGTCACGCAATTCTAGTGAATCCAGGATTTCGGAATATCTCGGAAAGAATTTCCTCTGCCTTAAGTCGATAATCAGCGCAATTTTCCTGAGTTCCGTCTCCCCGCTGTCCATTAATTCGATGAGCTTGGGGGCCAGGTCTACAGGGAGGTTGTCCACACAAAAGTAACCCAGATCTTCAAGTGTGCGCGCGACAGTAGATTTTCCAGAACCTGACAAACCGGTAACTATAACTATTTTACGTTTGTTCAAAACTTCTCCATTGATTCCTGGAGCGGACAATCAGCTCAATCAAAAAACCAGGATCCATGCCGGCTACTACCGGAGCAAGGACTTTTTCAAAATTATGGCCCATTATCATAGTTTCAGTAATGACAGGCGCAATTCGACCGGCGTCTCTGTCCGGAGAATAATGCGTCAGTTCTACAACAAAATCTATTGGAGATGAAGCTTCGGTGGCGTTCGGGAAAAGAGCTCTAGCCTGAAATATTCCCATGCCGCGAATTTCAATCCGAACATTATCTTCAATACGGTGTCCTACCAATCGACCGATGTCCTGCTCAGTAACCAGCATTAGATCGTCAGCTATAAGTTTGTGCCCCGATCTCATGAGACTGAGAGCGGCCAGAGATTTACCCGAGCCCGGTTGCCCGATAATAAGCACACCGGTTCCCTTGACATTTACGAGCGTACCCTGGAACATTTTTGGTTCAATCATATCGCAATATACCATGACGAATTTGCATAGACAAATCTGACATGTTCCTGCAGTGTATCAAAAAACCGTTGACAGTGTTCAACCTATATTATAAATTGAATATTCAAATGTTATATAAGCATGGAGGTCCGATGACTCGCCCGCTGCGTTATTCAATTATGATTCTGACATCACTCGCCATTCTGGCCTTTGGCCCATGTCTCGGCATATCGAACGCCGCAGATCCACTCACTCAAGCCAATATCTATCTTTATCCAAAGCCTTATAAAGTCTCGGACCTTGTCCTCCGGACCCCTTCGGGTCAAATAGTTTCTCTCAATGATTACAGAGGAAAGGTCGTGTTGCTACATTTCTGGTCTATAACCTGTCCTGCCTGTAAGATGGAGGAGCCTCTTTTGGAAAACCTAAGGAGAACTTACGGTGGTTCCGGTTTGGCAATATTGGGAATCAACCTTGTAGATCCCCCTTCAGCGGTGCAGAGATACGCTGCCACCGCCAGATCTCCTTTTTCGATTTTATATGATGGCGGCAAGGGTTTCAGTTTGAAAATCGTGGACATGGCGGGAAAAAGAACCTCTTTCGTAGTGAATCCCAAACACGAGGCGATACTCGAGGTCCCTGGCTTTCCTACAACTTACATAGTCGATTGCAGAGGTTCCGTTATTGGTTACAGTGTCGGCCCTGCCAGATGGAATGATTCTTCGGCTCAAGCAATGTTGCAAAAACTCATAGCTGACGGTCGTACCTGTGTTTCACAGAAGAGAACTGAAATTGACGGCAGATATTCGATGAGATGATCTTTTGCGATTGTCCCGAGAATGAGTTTTGTCTTGACAACAAGCTCAACGCTTGTTAATCGTTTAGATTAAATCTAGGCGCGTAGCTCAGGGGGAGAGCATCACCTTGACGCGGTGAGGGTCTGGGGTTCAAATCCCCACGCGCCTACCATGAAGAATATTCGAATCAAGTGGAGGTTAGCTGAGTAGATGTTGTTAAACTTTCGGGAATGGATTTTCAAAGCGCTAGAGCATTCCCAGGCATGAATTCCCTCCTAGAAATTACTGTTCAAGACATACCAAAGACTTACGGTCCAGGGATAACTGCTGCTGAGATCCTGAAAGAGTTTGCCCCATCGGGAAAAGCGGAAATTATTGCCGCCGAATTTAATGGGCAACAAATTGATCTAAGCCAACCGATTATAGAATCGGGTCGACTGGACTTTATATCCGTTAACACACCCAAGGGCCTTGAAATCCTCCGACATTCCGCCGCTCATATAATGGCGCAGGCAGTTAAAGAACTTTTTCCAGAAGTCAAAGTTACCATAGGGCCCGCAATCGCTGACGGTTTCTACTACGATTTTGATTCGCCGAAGCCATTTACTCCTGAAGATCTCGAAAAAATCGAAATCCGAATGCGTGAAATTATTAAGAGTAAACTGCCCTTCAGGAAAGTTGTCCTTCCGAGAGATGAAGCTATCCAGTTTTTCAAAGAACTCGGAGAAAATTACAAGATTGAATTGATCGAGGCTATAAACGCGGATGAGGTAAATCTGTATTCACAGGGCAATTTTACAGATTTGTGCAGAGGGCCCCACATCCCTGTTTCTTCAGTTATTAAAGCTTTCAAGCTTACTAAGGTGGCAGGCGCCTATTGGCGCGGCGATGAGCGAAACAGGATGCTGCAGAGGATCTATGGTACGGCTTTTCCTTCGAAAGATGAATTGAAGCGGCATCTTGAGTTAATTGAAGAGGCCAAGCGCCGGGATCATCGGAAGCTCGGAAAAGAGCTCGACCTGTTTTCCATATCTGATGAGGCCGGTCCTGGAATGGTAATTTGGCACCCGAAGGGCGCCATGTTGAGATATCTGATTGAAGAGTTTGAACGGAAGGAGCATTTGAGGCGGGGCTACCAAATGGTGGTTGGACCCCAGATTCTTAAACGTGAACTATGGGAAAAATCGGGGCATTTCGATAATTATCGGGAGAACATGTATTTTACAACCGTAGATGAGATCGATTACGGTATTAAACCGATGAACTGCCTTTCCCACATGATAATTTACAAATCCAGGATCAGGTCATACCGAGATCTTCCTATAAGATACTTCGAGCTCGGAACTGTTCATCGGCACGAAAAAAGTGGCGTGCTTCACGGGTTACTCCGGGTGAGACAGTTTACCCAGGATGACGCGCATATACTTTGTAGGCCGGATCAACTCAATGACGAAATCCTTGGGATCATAAATTTCGTAAAAGACGTCATGGGCATATTCGGATTCGAATACACCATGGAACTCAGCACTAGGCCTGAAAAATCCATAGGCTCTGACGAGGATTGGGAGCGTGCTACTTCGGCTCTCGAGAGCGCCTTGAAGTCACTGGAATTGCCATACGAAATTAACCAAGGGGATGGGGCATTTTACGGGCCCAAGATTGACATAAAACTTACGGACGCTCTTTCAAGATCTTGGCAGTGCGCCACAATTCAATGTGATTTCACTTTGCCTGAGCGATTCGGTTTGACATACGTCGACGCTGACGGAACGCGGAAAAGGCCTGTGATGATTCACAGGGTCGTTCTCGGAGCGATTGAACGATTCCTCGGCGTCCTTATTGAACACTATTCCGGGGCATTTCCTTTGTGGCTAGCTCCGGTTCAGGTCGTGGTTCTCACGATCACTGACAGGACAGACAATTATGCCATGGAAGTTGCTGAGGCCCTAAGAAAACACGATGTCCGTGTCGACCTGGATCTGAGGAACGAGAAGATAGGTTTCAAGATTCGGGAGGCCCGTAATCAAAAAATTCCTTATATGATCGTACTTGGTGACAAGGAATTAGAGACCGGAACTATCGCTGTCAGGAAACGTGGGCAGGATTCTACAGTTAATGAAGATCTTGCGCAATTTATCAATACGCTTGACCAAGAAATTAGTATGCGCTCTTTCTGAGTTCGGGAAGAGTAAAAGAAAAATGATTCCTTTTTCACTTACAAGGGGGCATTGCGCATGAAAGGAAGACCAAGAGGCTCCGTGGTAGCGGAACCCAAGGTCAGGGTAAACCAAAAGATTCGCGCCGCTCAGGTGCGAGCGATATCACCCGAGGGTGAGCAGTTAGGTATTCTGGATCTTGCAGAAGCTCTTCGAAGAGCGGAAGAATATGGACTCGATTTGGTGGAGGTTGCTCCCAACGTTGACCCACCTGTGTGCAAGATCATGGATTATGGTAAGTTTCGATTTGAAGAAACCAAGAAGGATCATGAGCGGAAGAAGAAACAGGCTACTGTTGTCCTGAAAGAGGTTAAACTTAGGCCCAAGACTGAGGAACATGATCTTGAGCACAAGGTCAAACAGATCCAGCGTTTCGTCTCTGAATCCTGCAAGGTTAAAGTAACGATCATGTTCTGGGGACGTGAGATAACGCATCCTGAACTGGCTGCCGCTCTCATGGACAAATTGAAAGAGCTTATCGCTGACAGTGTTGAGATAGAACAACCCCCAAAACTGGAAGGTCGTAACATGACCATGGTTTTGGCGCCAAAATAAAAAACAACCCACAGCGAATCAATGAGTCGTAAGGCTTTTTAAAGCAAGATTCAGCTATGCCCATAACTCAAGTTATGGGTATAGCCTGTCTAATAGCCTAGGGAAGGCGATAGTTTCTCTTACGTGGTGTATCCCAGCTATCCATGCTAGGGCCCGCTCAATTCCCATTCCAAAACCTGCATGGGGAACTGATCCGTATCTTCTGAGGTCCAGGTACCATTCGAGAGGCTGCTTATCTAGTCCGTGATCAGCAATTCGCTTTTCCAGAATTTCAAGTGAATCCTCTCGTTGCCCTCCGCCGATGATTTCCCCATAACCTTCGGGCGCAAGAAGGTCAACTGCGAGAGCTAGTCTGCGGTCTGCCAGGTCCCTTTTCATGTAAAAAGCCTTTATGTCAGCCGGATAATGTGTAACAAAAACTGGTCTGTCAAAGGCTTCCGAAAGAACTGATTCCTCATCCCCTCCAAGGTCGGCTCCCCAATCAATGTCCATACCTTTCTGTTTCAGGATGTCGATGGCATCTGAGTATGTGATTCTCGGAAAGGGTGACTGTACAAGTTGAAGCCTGGAAACGTCCCTTTCAAGGACCTTGAGCTCTGTTGAGCATTTGTTAAGAATATCAGAAAGCATTCTGCAGATTAGCCCTTCGGCAAGATCTATCGCATCAGTTAATTCGCAGAACGCCATTTCAGGTTCGATCATCCAGAATTCAGTCAAATGCCGCCGTGTTTTTGACTTCTCCGCGCGGAATGTAGGCCCGTAAACATATATCTTGCCAAGGGCCATGGCCGCAGCTTCACCGTAGAGCTGACCTGATTGTGTGAGATATGCGGACCTGTCGAAGTAGTTTACCTCAAACAGTGAGGTCGTCCCCTCGCATGCCGTAGGAGTAAGGACCGGCGCTTCGATTGAAACAAAACCCAGCTCGTCAAAATATGCGCGGGCCGATCGGGTCAAAACAGAGCGGAGCTTCATCAGGGCAGTCTGTCTCGAGGATCGCAACCAGAGATGTCTGTGATCCATCAGGAAGGCTACTCCGTGGTCCTTTTTGGATATAGGGTAGGGGAGCGCCTCGGAAATGACTTCGATGTTGTCGACTGTTATCTCAAACCCTATCGGTGAACGTGGATCTTTCCGAACTTCGCCTGTCACGATGACTGAAGATTCGTATGGGATGTGATCGGCTAGATCGAAAATTTCGGGTGATACTCTGTCGGCGAGTACGACGCACTGGATTACTCCTGTTCCATCCCTAAGCTGTAAGAACCTTATTTTGCCTGACGATCGGCGGTTCGCAATCCAACCACAGAGTGTTGTCCTGTATTGATCCAATTCGGAGATTTGACTAACAGTTTGAAAATTCAAGTTTGGTATGCCTTTCAGTTCGTTAGTGATTGTTTAATCTATTTATAACTAAAAGTGGGTGTCGTTGGCCATGTGCCGCCCACGCTTTGAACATATGCGTCAAGATGTTGAACATTAGGATTTGAAAGGAGCGTGGGTAATTCTGTTTCAAAAAAACCACCGGTCTTAGTTTGCCATTTGCTGTAAGTTATGTAAACGCGAAGTGTGTCCCCTTTGGCTTCTCGGGCGTAAGCTGCCGAGGCGCAAGTATCCATGGGCTTGACATCACTATTATAATTTAGGTCTTGTTGAGCGTAATATGGGGCCATGTATTGGTTGAACTGAATACCCCCTTGGGTCTGCGAAATTATTGTAAGTCCGGCGTTGTTACATTGATTAGCTGCAGCCGGATAGCCAGAATAAAAGCATGCTTTATCATAACCTGCGTCAAAAAGTGAATCATCCGGCAATCCTTCGCAGTATGCGTTCGCAATGACAGCAGACGGTTTTCGCCAGTTTCTCTTGGCTGGCTGTGACGCCAATTGCCTTAAATGTCGTGGACTTTTAAAAATTGGTTCCGGCTTGGTGAATGGGCTTTCCCCTTTCACGATATTTTCCGGCTGGAAACCGATGTTAATATACGCGCCTATTTGACCATACTGTCCAATTAATCGATCGTTGCCGTATTCAGCGGAGACCTTGAAAACTCCATCGGCTGTGGTGACGTCAGCACCCGAACGCAAGCCATGAACTTTCGAGTTACCCAGATCATATCGATATCCGGCCAACTTGATTCTTAAATCATAGGCTTGGTTAAAAATTGGTTGAGAGAGCCCCGCTTCCAGGTCATAGTTTCCCTCACCGTGGGCAATTGCGCCGAACAGGTTGAACGTTGGGAAAACGCTTCCCCGCGAATCGTAGCCGATATAGGAATCGGAATAATAATTGACGTTAAGGTCAACAGCCGACTCTCCAGGTCCATTTGCGGCAATTTGCGCTCCGACACTTGCTGCCGATTTCCAGGAGCCTGACAGTCTGGTTGAGTCGTAAAACCCGTAAACGCCCAAGAGGGCCCTGTTTCCGAACAGCTTTCTGTAGCCCAATCCAAGGGACAGATCGATTCTGTTCTGAAGTCCCACCTGTCCCTGTTGCCAGAAATTGTTCAGGAAAGGAAATCCTCCAGTAGAGGCTGAATTGGCGGAATCCAGATGTGCCTCACCGAATACAATGTCGCTGGATGTCAAATTGACTGGCAAAACATAATCGGCAGTCCACCAGGACTGCGTGAGATTCCTGCCGAAAAGGTAGTTGAACCCGAACTGCAAGTTGGGAATAATGGGCAGCCAGTTCCTGATCATTCCGCTGGAAAACGGAATCGTTTCAGAGGAACCCCCAAATTGAGGATCTGACGTTCCCGGCAATAAATATGGCCTGGATGCTCCGGAATCCGTAACAGATGGTGATTTGAAAGTGGCTGCTGCCGGCTCATCAGTCTGAGCACATACGGACGCTGTCGAAAAGACAACCATGACAAACATTAGACAGAAAATAAAAATGCTGCCTGTTTTAAGGTACACTACCCTACCAAACACCTCTCCCAAGGATTTCATTTTACCCCTACCTACCCACACTGTAAAAGTCTTTAGCGTAACTATTAAGTGCAATTAAAGACAAGAGTCAACAAAAAACCGAATTTCAGGATCAAATACTAGTCCTGATTTCAAACTTGATGGGAAAGGTTGAGATGTGACAACTAGATATGCATAAAATTGACCTAAAGAGACATCATTTTTTCGGTTAGTTATCGTCCATGGTCTTGTCTGCTGGCATGCTCGCTTGAATTGGTAAGCACGACTCCCAAAGCATAGTCTTTTTGTCCTTGTCCATTGACGCGTTCATCCATTTGTCGCCACGAAATCTGTGAACCAGGAGAACGCACATAATGAGCACAGATGTGGCCATACACCACCAGATTCCCGTTGGACCTATGTTTAGCGCATAAATCGCAAACACAATGAATGGGATCCTGAATAACCACATGCTGACAAAAATTATTCGCATGGTTCCGAAAGTGTCACCAGCTCCCTGTAAGGTTCCGGCTAGGGATATACCCCAAGCGAGAAATGGTTCGCCCAGCATATTTATACGCAGATACCTGGTCATTTCGGCCAAAACATCAGGATCACCAGTCAGAAGACCCGAAATTTCAGGAGCGAACCAAAAGATAGCGGCAGTGGGAAGCAGGATAATTGAAACACAAAGGAATGCGGTAACCTTGGCTCCTGTCCTCGCGCCTGAAAAATCTTTCGCTCCTAGCTTGTTTCCGGCCACTACAGCCGCTGCCATGTTAAACGCGAAAATCGGTAGGAAAATGATCGCCTCTACTCGCACCCCCGCTGTTATTGCCGCTAATGCCGTTACCTGGGATCCTTCCAGTTTCGTAATCAGGAAATACACTACTAGTGTTCCGGCGTTCCAGGCCGTCTGCTGGAGCGCCGTAGGGACTCCTAACCTGATAAGATTCCTCAGGCATGCGCAGATGGGAGTTCCTATTGTCTTTATCGTAATTCTGTACGGTCCACGAAATACACTTGATAGGTTAAGAACCATCCCTACAGTGGTAGCAAAAGCGGACGACCACGCTATCCCCTGATATCCAAATGATGGGATTGGCCCGTGTCCGTAAACCAGGACGAAGTCACCGATTACATTGAGCAGTGATGTTACGCAACTGAATATCATTGCTGTTTTTACACGGCCGGAAGCCCGGAGTATCCCGCTCGTTATAATCATCAAGTATGTTGGCAGCAGCACCAGGGAGAAAATTCTGATAAAATTTTCAGCTATTCCTCTTATAGATTCCGGCATCCCGGAAAGACTGATAATTTCTTGGGCATATACTCTGGAAATGATCGTAATGACCCCCGACACAAGTAACCCAAGCATTGTGGAGTTTGCAGCAATATGTCCAACTCCGACTCCAGATTTTGCTCCGTAGGCTTGTGAAACCATTGACACGGTCCCTACGGATATCGCATTAGCCAGTATCATCAATGTCCAATAAAGCTGGCCCACGTATCCTACCGAGGCAAGAATGTCCGGTCCAAGTAGACCAGCTACGTATACATCGGCTATTCCAATGGAAAATTGAAAAAACATTACGAGCATCATTGGCCAGCCGATTGCCCACGACTCCCTTAAATAGTTTCTTGCTTCACGCAAATCGAAAGCCAACATGCTCTTTAACCTGGACACTGCTACCTGCTAGTACAGAGTTAGACTTGAATTTTTAAGCCAACAGCCATATAGTCTGTAAGATTTATATCATGTTCTGAAAATCCTTATTTATAAATACACCTGTAGCGGAAGAGAATATTTTTTTATGCCTAAAAGAAAAGACATCAAATCAATTATGCTCATAGGTTCGGGGCCGATAGTTATAGGTCAGGCGTGTGAGTTCGACTACTCGGGCACACAAGCGCTAAAGGCTCTGAAGGAAGAGGGTTTCAGGGTTGTGCTTGTAAATTCTAACCCTGCTACCATCATGACCGATCCTGAATTTTCGGACGCTACATATATTGAGCCTTTGAAAATAGACGTGCTCGCCAACATTATCGCAAAAGAACGCCCCGATGCGCTTTTACCTACCTTAGGTGGACAGACCGCGCTCAATCGCGCTGTTGAACTACATGAGGCTCGAATACTTGAGAAATACGGGGTTGAGCTTATCGGAGCGGGTATAGAAGCCATAAACAAAGCTGAGGATAGGGATCAATTCAAAATTGCTATGAGTAATATTGGGTTGGATCTCCCCAAAAGCGGTTACGCAGACTCCGTTGATCATGCGTGGAGAATAGCGAGGGAAATTGGATTCCCAAATGTAATCAGGCCTTCTTTCACTCTTGGTGGAACTGGCGGCAGTATCGCTTTTACGGAGGAAAGCTTCGAACGCCTTGCGATATGGGGACTAGAAGCTTCTCCTGTGGGTAGGGTACTGATTGAAGAATCGGTTCTCGGGTGGAAAGAGTTTGAGCTCGAAGTAATGAGGGATGGCAATGACAATGTCGTCATCATTTGCTCCATCGAAAATTTCGATCCAATGGGGGTTCATACCGGAGACTCAATTACTGTAGCGCCAGCCCAGACACTGACGGACAAGGAATATCAGATACTCCGGGATCAGTCGGTAGCGATTATTAGAGAGATAGGTGTTGATACCGGGGGTTCGAACATACAGTTTGCCGTGCACCCCGAAAATGGACGGGTCGTGGTAATTGAAATGAATCCCAGAGTCAGCAGGTCTAGCGCCCTTGCCTCAAAAGCTACTGGGTTTCCCATTGCCAAGATAGCCGCCAAGCTGGCGGTAGGCTATACACTGGACGAATTATCAAACGACATTACCCTTAAAACCCCGGCTTCTTTTGAACCTACAATCGATTACGTGGTCACCAAAATCCCCCGATTTACATTCGAGAAATTTCCCGGGGCTGATAACACTCTTGGGACACAGATGAAATCTGTCGGCGAGGTCATGGCTATAGGTAGGAATTTCAAGGAATCTCTCCAAAAAGCTATTCGTTCCTTGGAAATAGATGTTTATGGCTTTGAACCAAGACTCCCCAGAGGTTTGACAAAAGAAGATGTCCTTGATCGCATTAAACGGCCTACTCCGGACAGATTGTGGCAAATTGCTGACGCTTTGCGACGTGGCGCCAGCATTCAGGAACTGTATTCGGCTTCAAAAATTGACCCGTGGTTTTTGGACCAGATTAGACAAATAATTGATATGGAAACCCGGATAAAGCGGCCTGGTTGGCTAGATGGGCCGTATGTGTTGGACAACCTCATAGAAGCCAAGAAGATGGGTTTTTCGGACATCAGGTTAGCCGAATTGATTAATTCCAGTGAACAGGAGATTCGTGATCTTAGGATCAAGAAAAATGTTCGGCCTGTTTTCAAAAGAGTCGACACCTGCGCCGCCGAGTTTGAGGCTCATACACCTTATCTATATTCTTCCTATGAGGATGAAGACGAGTCTGGTGTGACAGACAGGAAGAAAATTATGATTCTTGGCGGAGGCCCAAACAGGATAGGACAAGGTATTGAATTCGATTATTGTTGTGTCCACGGAGCATTCGCCCTTGAAGAAGATGGTTTTGAGACCATCATGGTTAACTGCAATCCAGAAACGGTAAGCACAGACTATGACACTTCAGACAGACTATACTTTGAACCTCTGACATTCGAGGACGTTCTGGAGATCGTAGACCGAGAAAAACCGGATGGAGTGATAGTGCAATTCGGAGGTCAAACGCCTCTAAAATTATCTGTAGCACTGTGGAACGCAGGAGTGCCAATTATTGGAACATCTCCTGATGCCATAGACCGAGCTGAAGACCGGAAACGTTTCAAGGAAATGCTATTGAAACTGGGTTTGAATCAACCGCCTAATGATATCGCCCATTCATATGACGAAGTAATGGAGGTAGCCGGTAGAATTGGATACCCATTAGTGGTAAGGCCATCATATGTGTTAGGTGGGCGCGCCATGCAAATAGTGCATAACCAGGAGGATCTCAAGGAATATCTTACTTCTGTTGTGAAGGCTTCCCCAGACCATCCTATCCTGGTAGACGGCTATCTGACCGGCGCAGTCGAAATCGACGTAGACGCCGTTGCCGACGGGGATACGGTTGTTATCGGCGGAATTATGGAACATATAGAGGAAGCAGGCATCCATTCAGGCGATTCTTCGTGCTCCCTGCCACCTTACAGTCTAGGCAGATACCATCTTGACGAGATACGTCGAATTACCAGAATGTTGGCGCTTGAATTAAAAGTGAAAGGTTTAATGAACCTTCAACTTGCATTGAAGGACGGGGAAATATTTGTTCTGGAAGTGAATCCGAGAGCATCGAGAACCATTCCTTTTGTTTCTAAAGCCATTGGTGTTCCGTTAGCGAAGATCGGGGCTCGCGTAATGGCAGGCAAGACTCTCGAAGAACTGGGATTTACAAGTGAAATAATCCCCGACCATGTGAGTGTTAAAGAAGCTGTTTTCCCGTTTATCAAATTTTCAGGGGTTGATGTTGTGCTGGGCCCGGAGATGAAATCTACAGGTGAAGTTATGGGAATAGACATGGAATTTGGCCAGGCTTTTTTAAAAGCTCAATATAGTACAGATTTTCCCATTCCTTCCGGCGGTAGGGTTTTTTTGAGTGTGGCTGGTAGGGACAAGGCGACAGCCGTTATAGTAGCGAGAAGAATGAGCCAATGTGGATTTACTTTTGTATGCACTGAAGGAACTGCGGCTGCGCTTGAAGCAGCTGGCATTCCTAGTCTGGTAGTGGCCAAGGTCCATGAGGAAGGCCAACTGGATGTAATCGACCTGATAAAGAAAAATGAAATTGTGCTGGTAATTAATACTGCGGCAGATAAGAAATCTTTCAAAGATTCTATGGATATCCGCTTGGCGGCTTTAAATCGTAATGTTCCTTACTTTACTACACTGGCTGGGGCAAACGCTTTGTCGTTGGGGCTTAAAAGTATTTGTCGGGGAGATGAGTTTAGGGTAATGTCTCTGCAAGAGTATCATAGACTATCTTTAACAGCCAGACTGGCAAACTGCTATTCCAACAATCTCTAAAAATTGCTATTTGTAAATCAGGCCTAAAATAACCACATCACTGGTACCTTCCGAATGAATTCAGAGAGGTGTTTCTATGAATGTCAGAAGAAGGACGTTGCCGACAGGCTGGTACCCGGGAACAGCAAAGGAATGCGAACGGGAGATTTTACATTTTCTGCAAGGTTTCGAATTGCCTGAGGGGAAGTGGAATGCTGGGGTGGCCCCTCACGCCGGTTGGGGATTTTCCGGAAGGGCGTCCGCAAAAGTTGCCAAAACGTTGTCATCTGGGGGATCTGTGGAACGCGTGGTAATTTTCGGTGGGCATCTGCCAGGGGGATACGATCCGATTGCTTACATGGAGGATGCATGGGACACTCCTTTCGGGCCACAGGATCTGGATGCCGATTTGACTTACCGCTTGGTAAATGAAGGGCACGCTTCACCTGTTGAACGTGGTTTCTCAGATAACACTATTGAAATTCAGCTACCCATGGTTCGATATTTTTTCCCAGGATCCAAGGTAATAGCTGTACATTCTCCTTCCTCCGAAAGAGCGATTGAATTGGCTCGAAATGTTAAAGGTCTTTTGGATGAAAAAAAACTCAAGTCTGTGTTTATAGGTTCAGCTGACTTAACTCATTACGGTCCGAATTATGGATTTGTTCCCAAAGGAACCGGGGCCGCATCCTTGAGATGGGTCAAAGAAGAGAATGACAGGACGTTAATTGAGAAAGCTATAAACATGGAAGCTTTGGACCTAATAAAGGAAGCTCGAATAAGACAAAACACGTGCTCCGCGGGACCTATCGCTTCAATAATCGAGGTCGCGAGACTCTGCGGATCAAGTATTGGTCGACTGTTAGATTACTATACGAGTTATGATATTCTCCCAGGCCCAAGCTTTGTCGGCTATGCCGCCATCGTCTACTAAAATTATTTTGGGAGAAAAGTATGCTCTAAAATCATGTTTAGATGATGAGTGAATGTTGATTGGAGCTGATGGCCATTGTCATTTGATGGGGGAGAATCTTCACCGTTTTAAAGATGAGTAATCGATTTCATAGAGTTTCTTTTCATCCATTACCCCCTTCAAACAAACTTCAAACTCCCTGATTGCTGCAAAGCGGTCTTTTACCAGTTCGTATGTTGTTTCAGAAATAACGACTTTTCCCGGGCTGGCTGTGGCCTGGATTCTGTCGGTAAGATTGACATCTGCCCCTACTATGCCATATTTGGCTCTGGATTTTGCGCCGATATTCCCAATCACCACTTCGCCTGTATTAATCCCTATTCCCATAGAGAGCTCAGGGAATCCTTTCGCTGCGCTCTCTTTAATGAAGGTGTGCATTTCGTCTTGCATTTCCAAGGCACACCATAGGGCGTCATACGCCCTTTCACGAACATTAGAGTCAACTCCGTTAAAAAATACGAGTATCGAGTCACCATAAAAGTCCACAATGATGCCACGATATCTCTCTATCACTGAAATCATTCGTGAAAAATAATTGTTTAATATCGTGATTACGATTTCAGGGCTGTACTGCTCTGATACAACTGTAAAATTCCGGAGATCCGACATCATTATTGACACTAAGCCTTTTTCTCCGCCTAGCTTAAGGGCTTCAGGACGACTCATCAAGTCTTGAGCCACTTTCTTGTCTACATATCGTCCAAAGGTTTGCTCTATTATGTCGCGTTGCTTCAGGCCCTGCACCATCTGGTTGAAACTTCGATTTAACTGGCCTATTTCATCTTTCCGGTATTCGGGCAACTTTAACGAATAATCACCCTCCTGTACTCGAACAGCAGCGTCCGATATTTCTGAAATTGAATGAACGACGGACCGGGTAACGATTCTAATCAAGGACAGGATTATTGTAAGAGCAAGTAGGCCGGCGACGGTGTAATAGAATCGAAACTGTATGATTGGTTCCAACATGATCCGGCCTTGAGAAATCAGAACTATATACCAATTGACTGAATGAATTTTGTAAAAGCCGGCGATTACTTTTGGTGGGTTTCCCTGCCCAAAAACGTGACCATAAGGTTTTTTCCTGATGTTCTCCAGAATAGTCTTCTCGAAAGGGTCCCCATTGTCACCAATCCTTTTTCTATCGGAATACTGTTTGTCCGTAACAGCGAGGAACTGCCCGGTGCTAGTCACAAGCCATGCTGACCCACCCTCGACAAAGTTCATTTTTTTTATCGGTTCGAGAAATGATTCGAAGCTGATTCTTACCAGGAGTTTCCTTGAACTCTCAGGGTTATCCGGATCCAGGTTTCTTATTATTCTAAGTGTCTTGTCGGGAGAATTGGGGTCCATCATAGGGGCGCAAAAGCCGAAGTCTCCACATATTTCCATGGTATAAGTGCCGCCAACTTTGTCATCATCAAGATCCGCTGTTTTGAGTTGGTTTTCCTCCGACCCTCGGGATGGTGGGGAGATGATGTCCACAAAACGGACGCCCGGCTTTTCGGTAATTTGCTGAATCAGGAATGCCTGCGTGATGTCTCTATCAGGGGCGTTTTCTGCTTTGGCTACCAAGTTGATGAGCTCAAGTTTTTCGTTTAGCGACATGCTAATCTCATGCGCTGCTTTTTCCAACTGGAGATGAATAGAGATTAGCCACTGATCCAGGAGATATCCTCTGGCAAATAGAAAGCCCCAGAAACCAAAGGCAGCGACTAAAATAGCAACCGGGAGCAATAGAAAAATAAAAAATCGTCGTTCCAGAGACATTCAGTTGGTCCAGTAATTAGTCAAGGTGCGGCAGACGTCCGCTGTGGAAGAAACTAACAAAGCATGAGCGGAACATCTGCCAGTCAAGCCCTGTATTGCCATCAATCGGGGTTTCTAGTGTTTCATCTTTAACATCTTTTTCTTCGTAGTTACATCTTTAAGGGAGACTTCAGAAAAAGCAAGCAGCTTTTTGTCCTTGCTGTCCCCGATGAACTTCTCAGCAGCGGCTTTATTCGAAAATGCGTACATTTCAGGTCCCATCACGGCGTGCACTTTAGAGCCCATGACGTATACCTCTTTTTGGGCATCCACGAACTTCCCGGATTCATGATCTATGACAAAAGCTTTCTTCACATCCGATGCCTTGAAGCCAAATGTTTCAGGCGAAAGCCAATACTTGAATAATTCAGATGTGGTGTCAAACGGAATTACTTTCCCACTCGAAAAAACCAGGGCTCCGTGAATTCCAGCTTCATCCTGGGATTTCATCCCGCAAATAGCGCAGGTCGCTGGAAGCGGAATCTTTGACCCATCTGGTAACTCTACAGCTTTCTCAGCAAAAGCCCAGCTTGCCCCAAAAGTTCCCACAAAAATCAGTGTCAGCGCCAGAACGTTCAATTTGTTGAACAACTTTTTCACGTTGAATCCTCCTTATGTTCTTAGAGTAAATGTCCTAGTCTCCTAAATTCAATTTCCTTCACGAGACAATAGATGTTAGGGACCACAAAAATGGTAATTATATCGATACACATCCCACCAAAGCTGGGAAGAGCCATGGGGACCATTACGTCTGATCCTTTCCCTTGGGATGTGAGAACTGGTATTAACGCCAGTATGGTGGTGGCGGTAGTCATCAAGGCAGGCCTGACTCTTCTCATTCCGGCTTCCACTGTGGCCTCCCTGATCTCATGAATAGAATGAAATGAATGTTTCGCAAACACCTGATCAAGGTAGGTAGAGTAAATTACCCCGTCATTTGTGGCTATACCAAAAAGAGCGAGGAATCCAACCCATACGGCTACGCTTAAGTTGTAAGGGTGCACCTGAAACAACTCTCTCATATTGACGCCGAACACGCTGAAATCAAGAAACCATGGTTGGGAATAAAGCCACAGCATCAGAAAGCCACCTGACCATGCGACAAATATGCCTGAAAATACGTTGAGAGAAGTGGGGATGGAATGGAACTGCAGATAGAGAACCGCAAAAATCAGGCAAAGAGCAATAGGTATAACTATTCCTAATGTCTGTTCCGAGCGAACCTGGTTCTCGTATGACCCTGCGAAACTGATTGAAGCGCCGGGAGGAAGTTTCAGTTGCCCATTTTTTATGAGGCTTTTTAGAAAACTATCGGCGCTTTCAACTACATTTACCTCGGCAAACCCCTGTCTCTTGTCGAAGAGCACATAGCTGGTCAGGAAAGTGTCTTCAGATTTGATGACCATAGGTCCTGGGCTATAATTAATGGTTGCAACCTCTGATAGGGGCACCTGAACGCCGTCCTTGTCCGTCACAAGGATTTTCTTGAGTGATTCCAGTGAATCCCGAAGTTCTCGCTGGTATCTGACTCGTACCGGGTATCTTTCGCGACCCTCAACCGTGGTTGTAATCTTTTTGCCGCCTATGGCGATCTCAATTATGTCCTGAACATCCTTTATTGCAAGGCCGTACCTAGCTATGGCTTTTCTATTAATTGCTATTTCAAGATAGGGATTCCCTACAACACGGTCAGCTACAACTGTTGCAGGATCTATTGAAGGCACTTCTTTAAGATACTTCTCGATCTCAAGCCCAAGCTTTTCAATTTCCCGAATATCTCTACCTTTAATCTTTACGCCCATGGATGCCCTCATACCGCTTTGAAGCATGACGATACGTGCGGCAATAGGTTGAAGCTTCGGGGCCGAGGTTACCCCTGGTATTTTCGATACACGAAGAATTTCCTTCCAGATATCATCAGGGGTCTTGATTTGTTTTCGCCAATTCCGTATCGGCTTGCCTGTTTTAGGGTCAACCTCATGCTGACCGGTTACCGGGTCTGTTTTGTACTCCGGCGCATAGGTTATGATTGTTTCAATCATAGACACTGGCGCTGGATCCAGGGCGCTTTCGACCCGGCCGATTTTTCCAACTACCGATTCAACCTCAGGTATGGACCGAATCGCTTTATCCTGTTTCTGAAGGATATCAAGAGCTTCATTGATGGAACCGTGGGGCATGATCGTTGGCATATAAAGGAAAGAACCTTCATCAAGGTCTGGCATAAACTCCTTTCCGAGTCCGGGAAACTTATGGGCTAGTTTTGACCATATTGATGAGGAGCGTATCAGATTTCCCCCGCTTGCGTTTTCGACGTTCGTCTTGTTCCCGGGATTTCGGGAAAAACCAAATGAAATCTTGTCCACTGTCCACGGAATAAATCCAAACACTCGAGTGAATCCCAACCAAATGACACAGCCAAAAATTACGAGAGAAATTGGCAGGGTTAGAAAGAGGGCCTTGTGGTCAAGGCTCCAAGAGAGAATTGTCTTGTAATTGGCAGTGAAAATCTTTCTGACTGCCAGCAATCCGAAAATGATGCCAGACGCGAAAATGAAATTCCTCGGGAGCCCCTTTTCCGGCCCTAAAGGTAGCCAATGGATCGTCAACAAATAAGTCACAAAAATTAAGGCAACGATGTTGAATAAGATTGGGATCCCGCGTTGAATCCTCTCTGGGAGGAACGATGAGGCAATCTTTATCAAAGAGACAAATGTTATAGGCGCTCCTATTACCCATGAGACAGATGAACCTAGCCATATTCCCAGCAAACCGGTAATCACATAGATTCCTGAACGCAAATTAATGGGGATGTTTCTACGCTTGAAAACTATGTGCGCCAAAGGCGGAATTAAGGTTAGAGCCAGGATCAATGACGCTCCGACCGCAAACGTTTTTGTATAGGCCACTGGGCCAAAGAGTTTACCTTCGGGGCCTGTCAAAGTGAAAACCGGCAAAAAGGAGAATATCGTCGTTAGAGATGACGTTACTACCGCGCCACCGACTTCCACTGCCGAGGCGTGCACGATGTCGAACATCCTGGCGTCTTCAGGGGCTTCTTCTATACGCTTCAGGATGTTTTCGCAAAGTATTATGCCCATGTCGACCATTACCCCAATGGCAATGGCAATACCTGACAGCGCCATTATGTTGGCGTCGACGCCTGCAAATTTCATGACGATGAACGTAAAGAGAACAGCAAGGGGCAGGACCGAAGAGATGAGTAATGATCCTAATATATTGTTCATCATAACGATTACGACGATTATGCATACGAGAATTTCTTCATGCAGGGCTTTGTTTAAGGTGTCTAGCGTTTCATATATGAGATTGGTTCGATCGTAGAATGGAACAATCTTGACCTGGGATAATCGTCCATCAGCGAGTTTTTTTGTTGGAAGTCCCGGACTTATCTCCGCAATTTTTTTCTTGACGTTTTTGATTACTTGAAGAGGGTTCTCGGAATATCTTACTACAACAACTCCCCCGACCGCTTCAGCGCCCTCTTTGTCCAGAGCCCCCCGCCTCATGGCTGGACCTAACGAAACAGTAGCCACGTCTTTTATGAACAAGGGAACGTTATCATTGACCTTGACGACACTGTTTTCGAGGTCTTGTACCGATTTTATAAAGCCGAGCCCGCGAATGCTATATTCTGCGCCATTTAACTCGATGATTCCAGCCCCGACGTCAATATTTGACATCTGAACCGCAGAGTAAACTTCAGGTAAGGTTACATTATGGGCTCGCATTGCGTCGGGGTTGACGTCAACCTGATATTCCTTGACATATCCTCCGACAGAAGCGACTTCACTGACTCCACTAGCCGATTGCAGATAGTACTTGACATAATAATCCTGTATGGTCCTCAACTCGTCCAATCCGAAGCCTTCACCTTCGAGGGTATACCAGAATACTTGCCCTAAAGCGGTCGCATCTGGACCTAAAACAGGTTGAACCCCTTCTGGAAGCGTGCCGGGCTGTAGGGAATTCAATTTTTCCAGGATTCGAGATCTTGACCAATAGAAGTCTACGTTTTCCTTGAAGATGATGTAGATGGTCGAAAAGCCGAAAAAGGAATCGCTTCTGATCACCTTGACACCCGGTACCCCAAGAAGCGCAACCGTCAATGGATAAGTTATTTGGTCTTCAATATCCTTTGGTGACCTTCCTTCCCACGTAGTAAACACGATCTGCTGGTTTTCCCCTATGTCAGGAATTGCGTCTACGGGGACGGGAAATCTCGGTAACCACGAAATATTCCAGTCAAAAGGGGCGACGGAGATCCCACCCAAAAGAGTGAATCCTAACACCAGGGCCATAAATAGCTTTTGTTGGATCCAGAAGCGCATGAATCTCGAGAATAAAGTGTCTCTATTTGCAGGCGGTTCTTCCGTTTTCGATTTATCCATGTTCATATTTCACCACCAACCGGTTTAAGGTTTGTCTGGGGAAATTTTGTCAATCAATTCGGCGCATTCATCAGATTTGTTCTCGGCGCCATAAACTGGATTCTTGCTGTCCCCATCGCTTCCAATCCAGTAAAAACCTTGCCCGTCGAAAGCTTCTTGACAGAAATAAATGGTCAAATCAGCTCCAGTTATTTGCCCGAAAGTCATGAGTGTCTTGACCATTGATTCTGAGAGATCACTGAAAAAACGTCGTTGATCTAAAGGATTGGATGTTTCTATAATTTTCGTGGCTGCGCCCAGAATTGCATTAGACAGTTCATGCCATTTCTTCTTCGGTTTTTTCTCCATAGTGGCGCTGTCTATCTCGTTAAGATGTTTGATTAGCTGTTTTCCAGACGATATCGCATCCTCGGAAGATTTGCGCATGATGGCCTGTTTCATGTCCAGATAGTCGCTGTAAAGTGGGGTTAAGGCCTTAACAAAATTACTGGGGACTTTTAGTTTTTCTACAGTTTCTTCGTCAGATTTGTTTTCCGGACCCTGTACTGTCTGGTTTTTGTTTTGTGCTGTGTTTGCACCTTCTAGGGGAGACATCATGCTGGACTTCCCGAGGATCTGCATAGTGCTATCAATCTTGAACGCTCCTTTAGTGACGACCCTCTCACCTTCCTTAAGCCCTTTTTCTACGATGTATTCGTCGCCCACTCTCGGCCCCAGGGTGACTTCACGTAGCTCGTACGTCGGAACGGATCTGTCAGGAACCTCAACATAGACTATTGAACGTTTCCCCGTTATGAGTGGAGCTGATGCCGGAATTATTAATGGAGGCTGTGAGCCGCCCCCATCAGCGTAACCATAAGATGAAGAAGGCCTCAGCGCCATTTTGCTTTTAGGGCATATGCCGGGTTCAGAGTAGACTTCTCTGGGATGGACGGGACATATATATTTCCCAACCCATTCAGGTTTGACTACTTTGCCTTTATCATCCAGTTCCGCTTCAAGTTCAGCGCTCACAAACATACCTGGCTTCAAAAGGTAATCCGGATTTGGGGCGTCCACTCTAATTTTTACGGAGCGTGTCTTTTTATCCAGAGTTGGATCGATGAACAAAACCTTGCCTTCGAAGCTGCGGCCAGGGAAGGAAGGCGTAGTGAATTTGATGTCCTGACCGTATCTGATCCAGGGTAGATCAGTTTCGTAAGCGTCCATCTTTACCCACACATTTGAGAGGTCATTGATAATGAACATGTCGGTTCCTTCTTTTACGAATTGTCCGAGCAAGGCATTTTTCTTGGTAACTATACCGCTTATGGGCGCTTTGAGCGTCACATAAAGAGTGGGGCGCTTTTGCGCCTCGATACTTTCGATCTGTTCACGATCCAGTCCGTATTGCAGGAGTTTCTCCTCAGCTCCTTTTATGAGAGGAGTGTCATTTGGGTCACTCCTCATGGTTTCAAATAGCTCGACCTGACCCTTAATAAGGGTAGGGCTCCATATTTTTACCAACGGATCACCCTGGTTTACTTTCTCCCCTGTATAATCAACGTAAACAGCGTCCAGTCTGCCATCTATGCGTGAAGTTATTGCAGCCACACGTGTTTCATCCTCAAATACCATTCCAACCATTGAAACTAACGCCTTGGCCCGTTTTCTCTTCACCTCGGTCGTTTCTATTTCAGCAAGTTTTTTGGCTTCCGGAGAGAGCGTCAAAGTCGGAGCAGCCGCTCCACTCGTGGGGTCCTGATCGTCATCTTCCACCGGAATAAGGTCCATGAAACAAATCGGACATTTGCCTGGACCTGGCATTCTAATTTGGGGATGCATCGAACATGTCCAGACTGTCTTATGTTCCTGCTTATGCGCGTCAGGTTTGTAACTTTGTTTAGTTTCCTGACCCATTGGGGTTTTGTTGACCTTTGGCGTATTGGCAATTTCCCCAGATGAGGACATTTGGGAAAAGTAATATCCGATGATGAAAGACGCAGAAATTGCTGCAATTACCAACAACACTTTAGAGCTGGTTTCAAAAATGCCATGTGACCGACATTTCTGGGGTATTAAATAAGTAGTTGTACTTTTTGGTGTTTTCGCGTATGAGCCTCATTGGAGGTGATCCAATGAGGCGTGGAACCGAACTATTAACTGATACGCAGTGGGAGAAGATACTCCCTTTGTTACCGAATGTGGAGATTCCTCGTAAGAAAGGTCGTCCTCGAGCTGATGACCGTATGGTTGTGGAGGGAATCTTATGGGTATTACGGACAGGCGCAAGATGGAAGGATTTACCAGAGAGGTATCCGAGTCCCGCGACCTGC
This sequence comes from Desulfomonilaceae bacterium, assembly GCA_049967315.1. Lineage (GTDB taxonomy): Bacteria > Desulfobacterota > Desulfomonilia > Desulfomonilales > Desulfomonilaceae > CAJBEZ01. The sequence continues at coordinate 124 of JBMFSZ010000001.1, read as the reverse complement.
TGGCGAAGACTTAGGCGATGGGAAGAAGAAGGGATTTGGCTCAATATCTGGCGAACTTTCCTTTCTGAACTGGATAGCAGTGGAGTCCTCGACTGGAGCGAGGCTTTCATGGACGGGAGCTTCG